>JAREAI010000178.1:0-5554 GCA_029240435.1 Nitrososphaeraceae archaeon
TTACAATGGATAATAATAATAATCCAAACAGTACAGTAAAACTAGATCGGAGCTCCATATTACAAATATACTATAGAATGTATTTCATCTCACTTATATGAAATTGTTGTTTAGACTCTCGTAGAAAAATGTATCATTAAAATAGTGAGATTATTATGAAACATTTTCCTTCACGAAACCTCTTGGGTGCTGGCCATGTGTTATATTCACTATTGTCATCGCAAGAATCAAAATAGCGGTATGAACCATAACTAAATAAATAATTTGAAATAAAAATAATTAGTTATATAGTATGTATATACATGCATAAAATTGTAATTCATGCAGTTTCCTTGAACATTGGACTGGTGGCTCCAAAACTAATTGCAATCACAAACGTTCCTCTAATTATATAATATTAGTAAACGCCAAGATATTTCAAGAATAGAACAGTGATTGGCAAAAAGAATTCGATTTATAAGTAATCATAGTAGCAGGAAAATAACTAAGTGATGCAATATTGTTATGACAGTTATTTTTCGATCTGCAATTGCTCTAATCTTTCTTTGCTACCCACATTCTCTCGAACATTGGAATACGAAGAATCGTTTCGGACTTTGTCAAGAAATGCAATGACCTCTTCTCTTGTAACACCATGTTTTATATCAAATTGTATATTCCTGCGGACATATCCTATATTACCAGAATATTTCTTATGCTGTTTTCTTTTCCATGAGGAACCGCTCTCAATCTCTGATAGACCGGAAACAAACTTTACAATGGTTTTTTGCATATGTTCAAAATGCCAGTCTTTCAGGGGATAACTGTTTTGTCGTACCAATCTAATTATATTATAGCAAATCTTCTATATATTCATGCCAGTGGTATCATTTTAGCCATTAAAATAGGAGAAGAGATAGTTTGAAGTACTAAGAAAGCTTAGGTCACTCATCAAGCAATCTATCTGTGCAGTATCAGTCTCCACATACCTTTCCAAGGTTTGTTCGCTGAGAAAACCATCTGAATGAAGGTCACACTAATTCTTCCAGTCTAGTTATTGTTTTCTGTTAGAGAAAATTTCGAATTATCTAACCCGTGAAAAAATAGAATAATCATATGTTCATCAGTAGAAAAATATCTACAATTTACACCAAATTCGAATAGAAGGTAAGGCTATTGTATTAAAATATCAGAAATTATATGGCTATATCCGCTGGTTATAATAAATTTTATATATTTATTATGATAAATATAGGCATGTCCGAGCCAGCGGTATTAGACTGGGATAGAATCATTCACAAGAATGTGAGGTCTAGTGATGGGCAAGATGCTGGAAATGTCGATGCAATAGATGGTGACTCCGTAGTAATCATAACTGACGGTGCACGGAAAGAATTCAAAATATCTAAATCGCAAATTGATGGATATAACGGCGCAGAGGTATTTTTGAAACTTACCATTGCAGAATTAGAGAAGCATAGAGTATAACATACGTAATTATATATGTCCATTTAGAAGCCTATTCCATCCAATTTGTTGATAAAGCTAATTCAATGATTGAACTTAGCTACAAGAGAAGAGAACAGTATGATACTAAATTTCATGCTTGTATAACGAAAATAGTAATCCGATAATGGAAATAATTAAGTGAAGAGGAAAATCGAAAAATCTGCCTTTGTCTTGTATCTTCATCAATATCGTTGCCTACAAATTTCTGATGAATTATATAAAAAAGAAAGAAAGAAAGAAGGACAAGTTAATTGGATTTCCGTTTTTTTATGTTGCAGTTGTCTTGTCTTCTTTCTCTTCTCTTATGACTTGCCGCCTTTCTTTGCTACTCTTGTTTTTGTTTTCCTACTAGCGGATGCAAGTCCTTTTTTACTTGATTTTTTCTTAGTCGCCATTATCTCAATGATTTATGTACGTACTATTATTAATGATTTACTTGTCAGTATAGGGAGACGAGCATCATAAGCCAGTCAAGTTGTCAGCAGCATTATATTGTCGATACAACAATTGACACCATGAATTCCCAGCAATAGAATACTAATAAAAAACAAAAAGAAACTAATTAGCTTGATGCATTGAAAGCAAATTTCTTTTTCTAGGTCTCGTTGTTGTTTCTTGGATTTTGTTAAAATAGAACCATATCTTATAGAGTCAGTTTGATGTACCCACAACATATTATCCTCTAAATGTACAAGGCTTTATCATCAATTGTATCGAATAGAAATGTACTTTGCGAAACCCAGTGGATGGATACGTAATGAAGGAAAAATAATAGTGATGCACCATATTTTCTAGCAGCTAAGTTTTCGTGGTTGTGTATAACGAATATGGTTGAGGGATTTCTCTATGAGTTGCTAGGAAATCTTAGAGCAACGAAAAATAGAATTGCATAAATTCAGAAGAAATATCAAATAAATAATATACACACATAAAAACACTCATTTTATAACTTCTCCATTGACGTTCATGGGAGGCGATTCTAGGCTAAAGGTCAAGTCACTCACGAGAGATCTTCTCGTACTCTCTTAGTACGAAATGTTATTATACTTTCTTAGCGGAGAATCTACTAATGTTAAGGCGACAAATGGCAGGGAGTTTCTCCGGAGTCACACTGGCGTTACGCCGGTGTCACACCGGTGCCAAATACCAATTGGGGTAAGATTTACTCATGAAATGGGTTTGTCCGATGTGCCCGGAGTTGAATCATGGAACAAGGCATCAATCAGTGCTGCGGCACATTAAAAGAAAACACGCTAGTATCGGTGAGCCCCTCAATTTGAACTCTGGTTTTACACGACGTCAAATGGGTTTAAATCCAGACCGCCAGTCGCCTTATTTAGGCGGAACGCTAACAAGGTCGCAATTTCTTGCCCCCGCCAATAAATCTAGAACTTCAGACTTCTATGATTGGGCTGAAAATAATATTTTGCGACCATTGCGACAGCAGGTAGAATTAATGAGTCTTATAAATCAATTTAATGCTAGTAGCTCGGGCGGAAACCTCCCAAACGTTTCCCAGGGTATTACAGGGTCTTACTCTACTATGGGGATGCAAATACGTGTTGTTGACCTTTTTGGGTGCAAGGTTCTTGTGTGTGAAAATTGCTGTAGTCTTGAAATCCATCCGTTTTGTTTTCAAGATCCCAAAGAGGCCAGATCAACTATAATTGGACATACCTGCCCTGAATATTCGTATACAAGGTTGCGATGGATTTCCGACGAAAACAAGAAACTTGTGCGAGATCATACAAAACGACTCAATCGCGTCCATATTCTTAAGACGTGTGCCTTAAACCATTGGAACAGAAGTGGTTTATTGTATTTACTTGGGATTAGAATACCCAATTCCTATGTTCAATGTGTTAGGATTGCTGATCCGAACAATCAAGATAAATCCTTTAACATCCAGTATTCGCAAGAAGAAATAATCGACTTAGACCAGTCAAAGAATCATTGGGTTAACATAATAATAGGGTTAGAAGGAGAAGCAAAAGAAGTCGATCTTTACGATCTGGAGCTTGACGATTTTCTAATTGCAACAAACTTTGCTACATTTGGTTTTTTTAGGATAAATTATGACCAATGTTATTTCCTCATGCTTGCTCATCACTCAGGCTTGACTCTGACGTTGGTCAATTAGGTAATGAGTCTGGTATCAAAAATTTCCATCAGTTTTCTAAATTCTTGACCGCAATGCTTGCTGTCGCGCCTCTCCTCGAACATATTGCTTATCTATAGTATCTAAACCTAGAGCGGTGAACTTTACCATCCTGAAATGCATCTCTGAGTAAATCTAGAGATCGTTTGTTTGAAGTCTTCCCAGTCATACCGTCATCATTTCCGAACTTGCAGTGAATTCCACAGTGTTTGTATATATTACTACTTTTTATCAACAATCAATTTTTTTATCTCATCTCTAATTCTTTTTAATCCTTCAGGTACCCCTTCTGAGGTATCAGCCCATGTTGTCGTATGTACTTTGTCACCCATTGTAATTGAAAGATTAGAAGCGACATAGGTTTCGTTTTCTTTAGGAGAATATGTGGTTTGTGTCTGAAAGAATTCTTCTCTTGTTATTGCATCTTTTAAATCATTTAGATCAGAGTCTGAGACTGGTTTTTCTGAAGTTATAGCACCGCTAGCATCAGTGGAATAGTGTAGGGTATTCGTATTTGAATCAAGTGAAATCAATAAGTAGCGAGCAGTAAGTCCACCTGATTCGATATATTTAAAGCTAAAATTTGAGGTATCTGCCATTGACGATTAAGATAGTATATACACGAGTCTCTTATTATAGATTTAGAGAATTGTTATTGTTATTGTTACTTCCCAAGTTATCTCTGCTAGGAGTAACATTGGTTTCATCTATTCTAAGCGATATTTTATACCACTTGTCATTGTGTTTGAAAACATGTGTGGATACTTTGTTGAACCTCATTTTTGGCCGAAAACCATCAACTAAATCAACTAATCGAGTTCGTAGTTTATCAATTTGATACTCTGTGATAAGCAAATTACCCACAATGTTTTCTAACTCCAGATCTCTGTTTTCTTCTATTCGCTTATTATCTCTAGATTGCATTTTAGATATAGATTCTAGTTCCTATCTTGTAATGAATTTGTATAATGGGATTCGCTAAATCAGTTATAGGTAACACAAGATTTGCACCGTACAAAGGAGTTCCTTTTATTTTTTCTTGTTCTTCTCCATTCCCTTCCCGCTGGAATAGATCACTAACCACAATAAACGATTCATCACTATCCAATAATAACAACAATGCTAAAGTGTTCTAAATCTTTGTTCTCTGTTATTAGTTTCAGAACTATATGTTAGAACGGCTTTTGACTCTATTATTAAAACATATATGCAATCCACTACATATTACTAATAATAATGCCAGAGACTGCTGCTTCATCTTCATCCAGAAATAGACCAAGCAAACAGTATCGATGTAATATATGCGACAAACCATTTGACAGTGCTGAAACATTAGATTCTCATCAGAGATTCGAACACAGCGAACCTGGTCATTCTAAACCGGTTGCAGGAGTAGGATAACAATGACTAGCTACTCTATTGCATTAAAATCCCATCAGAATCGGTCCGAGGTTTATTAGGGTCTTTCTTTGCGTCGTGCTGGACCGAAAATAAGACAGAATCACGACTAACATATTAATGACCTTTAAGTTTAAACTAATTTCTTTTTTTATTTGTATAGCTATTCTGATGGTTGCCTTTCTGAACTTCAGAATTATTATGACTGAGTATGACTGGAGCCCCAGAATTTGTAATCATGTGTCTCTTCCTTCTACAGCTCAAGACATAAGAGTGCTTGTTACATGCTGTAGCAATAATAATAGTTATTCAGTTGGCAAGAACAGTATAAAACCGTCAATTGATATATCATTTAAACTTACAATAAATTGCTATTATGCCGTTGCAAACTCTGCATAAATATTGTCCCTTTTCAACAAGAATAAGACCTTCACCTGGTAATTCTTCGCCAGGGTTTTCATAGTTTATTGTAGGTGGACCAGAGTGTTCCTGTCTGCATTTGTTGCAAAA
>JAREAI010000179.1:0-5889 GCA_029240435.1 Nitrososphaeraceae archaeon
TCTGTATTGTTATCTTTTAAAATAACAAAGTCATAATCTACGTGAACTTGGACCGTATCTGTGCTTTTCTGGAGAAAGGTAACTTTATAGTTTGTTTCTTGACTGCTTTTAATTGGATTGGGTGTTGATTCTAGTTTAACATCTAAAGTGCCACCAGAGGTTTGCTTTATGTCAGCAGAGATAGCATTAGTGGTTTGGGCAAAAGAAAACAACAAACTACTGCAATATACTGTTATAATGAAGCCTGCAGTTAAAAAAATAGCTCCTTTCATATACAACACCCTTACAAAGACATTTATAAATTGTAACTTGCGTTTATCGCTAATCGCTAGTGATCAGGATAACAAACACAACAAGATCAGCTAATCTGAGTACATAAGCGATTTTTCTTGTTTATCCTTCTTTTCCTCTTCACCGGCAGATATTCCGTCAGAAATAAATAGAATTATCTAAAATAAAGAATTCGTGGGCTATTAGTAAATTGATTCCCACAAAAACAAACTAAAAAAAGGATACTTAATTCTTGTACATTAATAACAAATTAGACCCTGTTATAGATTATTATGGGTCTTATGAACCGTTTCTCAAACCTCTTTAAAGCAAAAACAAACACGGTTTTAGATAAACTTGAAAAGCCAGAGGAAATGCTAGATTACTCATTTGAAAAACAAAGGGAATTGCTAAATAGATTACGAAGAGACGTTGCTGAAGTAGTAACAGCAAAAAAGCGACTTGAGATGCAGAAGGCAAAACTAGTGGCTAATACTAATACATTAGATGATCAGGCTCGTCGTGCTCTTGATTCTAATCGAGAGGATTTAGCAAGGTTAGCTTTGGAACGCAAGAATGCAATTTTGCAACAGGTTGCCAGTATGGATAACCAAATAAATGATATTCAGATGCAGCAGCAAAAGTTAGAGGATACTGAAAGGCGACTTTCCAGTAAGGTTGAAGAATTTAAAACAAGAAAAGAGGTAATAAAAGCTCAATATTCTTCAGCTGAAGCCCAAGTGAGAATAAAGGAAAGTGTTACAGGAATTTCAGAAGAAATGAGTGATGTTGGTGTGTCATTAAATAGAGCTGAAGAAAAAGCACAAAAGATGCAAGCAAAAGCACAAGCTTTAGATGAAATGATAGATTCTGGTATTCTGACAGATTACACTACTACATCGGGCAGCGGAGGAGGAGATATTGAAGCAGAGCTTGACAAAGTTACACTAAACTCATCTGTTGACGATGAATTAAAAAAATTAAAGGCAGAACGCACAAGAAAGAAGAATAAAGAGCAAGTGGAGGGACAAGAAGAATCTGAGGTAGTGGCCCAATGACAGAGCCAGATGGTTATGGTACTATTGTAAGGATAATGGGACAAGGGCAGTTTAAAATTAATGAGGACATAGTCAAAAGGATAAATGAGATAGACGATACAATTGTACAAATTCTCCAAAATGAAAGCAAATCAGATGACCAAAAGTATAGGGCAAAGGTCACAGAAATAGTAGAAACAATAACATCAGAAGGTCAGAAACTAGAAGATAAAGAATTAGTCGAATCAGATATTATTGTACCTGACACAGATATTTCTATTGATGAAGCAAAGAAAGTATTTCAAGGCCAGGGAGTAATCCCAGAAATATAATACAGAATATACTTAAAGTCCAACAGGGATATTCCAAATAGGATACCAACGAGACATATCTTTTTCAAATGGCAACTTCTTCTCATCTATTAGTGCTGACATAATTTTTAGCTCCTCGGAGTGATTCCTTTGCTTTTGTTGTTCATTAATAGGGACGAAAGGATAAAACTTGTCAATTTTGTAATTGTATATTAAATACTCAATAAGAGTGCCATTATTAAACTCAAAAACTGAAGCAAGTAATCTATCTGAAAAACCTTTTTGATCTATAGTATCGCCAATTGTTGTAATAACTGCTACATTATCTTCTATGGTTTTGCTCAGAATCACAATCCACAAGTAATCATAAGGGTCTACTACAGCATGAAATGAGAGGTCGAAATCTGCTTTGCTAGCTTCAAGAAATTTCTCAATTTCTTCCTTCATTTCATTAAATTTTTGTGCGCTTGCTCTCTTAATACACACTGCTGTCCTACCTGTACTTGTCAAATTAAGTTTGGTTTCTAAGGCTACATACGCTGATGAAAGCGAATTAATAGCATCGAAATCTGCTTGTATCTTTTTGGTCGCATTACCACTGTGTTTCCATAACCCGTGAAAGAACCTCATGTAAGTTTATCCATTCATTTGCTCTCTCTATGACTTAAAAAACTCTCAATGCCTACTTTTCCATTAGATGGCAGAAGAACTAGAAAGACCTACAAGCAAATTGATATTTCGATTTTTTCAGTTCTAGTAGTCATTCTTTTTATAATTGTTGACTTATGAACAATAGTCTTCTTTGTTAAGCGAAGATTTGCATGATGATTCTTCCACTATTCTTGTCTCTTATGTTTCCTTGCTTTCTAAATGCAGGCCATGTTTAATAGACTCTTCAACGTCTTTGACCTTCTTTGATAACAAATCCTTTTTGCCCTCCTCTAACCCACCTTTAGATGGCGGTTTTACTACGATAGTAGCATCGATTATTTTGGGAGGATCGATTTTCATAAAATATTTCTCTGGTTTGTTCTGGTTGCTCATTGTTTTAGTTGTGTCACTGTAGCTTCCATCTGATTTACTCATTGTATATCATACATTAGTGGTGATGATACCATTTAAAATATACTATTGCCATATTCAACTCTGAGAGAAACCCAAGGGAGATCAGTCTTATTAGAAGGTCTTAATTTCCGAAATAGATGCTTTTATTATTGGTAATCTTCCTACCCTTTTCATTTTGGAGACATAATTAGGGGGATGCAATTTCTTATGTTCTTTTCCACAACCCATACAGTAGTACTTCAGTGGCTAGTGTTGATCATTATCATTACATGGAAGACTTTTTACCAATACTAACCGTTTAAAAATCCGAAAAAAATTAAGATAATTTTGAAACTATTTTTTCTCCTTCAGATAATGAAAATGCCTTAAGGGTTGTAGTACGAACATTTCCGCGTATTCCAGTGGCTAACATAAGAGACATTGCAGATTCATCGTCTGGGAGTTCTACTGTTACTACAAAATCATATTGTCCCATCGTATAATATCCGTTCACCATCTTACCTCCGGACCTTTCAACAGCATTTTTAAAATCGTGAACCCTCTTTGGAGAGTCCTTTGCCGTTCGTATTCCTTGGTCTGTCCAGTTAACTAATATAACATAATTTGGCATCTGACAGCATTGTATTAAAATGATGAATATAACCATTTCTACCCGCAAAATGGTTTCTTTATACAGGCCAATAAAAAAGATGCTTGGGTATATCGATAGATATCCACACAAATAATAATTCTAATTGTTAAACAGGACTCTTTACATGTACTATGCCACGTACAATCAAGAATCTGAATCTTCCCAGCTTGTCTAATTTAGTTATATCAGGTCATCAACTTATTATTGGAGAATTACTTATATTACATTCCAGCTAATTATAAGTGCCAAAGGTGGCTTTCTCGCTAAAAACATTACAATCTTTATTATGGATTATTAGACATAATGAAATTGACACAATTAATCTATACAATTCCATAACACCTTTTGTTCAGGTTGCAACTGGCGGGAACAGCAACATGCTCAATTTTGGATACTGGAGTAAAAATAAAAAGATCTTGGACATGAATCCTCTTCATGCACAACGAGAGCTATCTGCACTAATCGGAAAATTTGGTGATTTCCAATCATCTCACAGAGTATTAGATATTGGAAGTGGGTTTTCTGCTCCTGCTACACAGTGGAAATCAATATACAACTTTCTTGATATTATATGTGTCAATATTAATTCTCAGCAATTATCTACTGCGGCAAAGACATTAGTTCCTTCTATAACAACTACGGCAATGTTTCATACTATTAATACTGATATCGATGGTAGTGTTATTAGCACAGCAAATGTAAAAGGAAGACCAATAGCTACCTCTGCAATGTGTGGTGACATTCTCTCATTAGTTAATGCTACTGCTACAACACTGCCCTTCGCAGATGGATGTGTCGATAGGATAGTCGCTTTAGAATCTGCGCAGCATTTTAAGCCACTACAGAATTTTTTTAAGGAATCAGCAAGGATACTGAAGTCAAAAGGATTGCTCATAATTGCAATTCCAGTAATAATGGGTTCTCCAGGCAGCAAAATTGACAAGGATTCATTTATACAACAATTCAAAAAACTGGGAATTCTTTATTTTAGTTGGGCTTCTGAACATTATACTCTAGATAATGTAAATTCATCACTTAGATCGGAAGGTCTTGCTATTAAAGATATTCAACATATCGGAAACAATGTCTATGAACCATTGGCTGATTATTATATTCTAAATAGGAAATTGCTGAAAAAAACAATCAATGATAGCCTTTCTTCTCGCACTCAGATCATAGCATTTAAGATTATTGAGAATATCATCTATAGATCGGCATTAAAAATGAAGAGCCTATCACAAAAGGGAATTATTGATTATATTTTAATAAAATGCACAAAAACATAATGCTTTAATCTTTCCTTGTAAATATAATTTTCATCATCTCATTTAAATTAGATTTAGAACTTTCGGAAACAGACTGACCTGGGTCTCTATGTACAGTAGAAATTATATTAGTTACCTACTAGTATATTGTTTTAGATGAGATGCAAATATTTATTGGATGAGAATTAATACTGAAAGGTCTGTCCTTCTTCTAACTCTCTACCTTCCACAGAATTGCCTTGGTTATGGGATGTTGCTTCCTTAGATTTTTCTTTTTTTCTGTGTTCTTTATAGGCCTTATTAGCACATACCGAAGGTGATTCTATATTATCTTCTGAGGGACTTGGATTACTCAAAATATATGTCTATCAACCAGTAAACCATAGGATATAAAAAAGTTAATTTGTGATGTGGAACACGATAGACAGCTATTACAAAATCAGATCTAGTTTAGTATCGGCTCGGGTTCTCTAGCCTTAATATAAATGAACCTAATAAATTGTCTTTAGAAGAAAAATTACCTAAAAATATAATCAAATGCATATATCTTTTATAGCACCAGAATCAGAAATGGTACTGAGTACATTAATCTACATAATCATAATAATTGTAGCTATAATAGTTATAATAGCCCTGCTAAAGTTTCTATTTCAATTATTCTTCATTGCTCCTATAGGGATCGATGCTTTGGATCTTGAAATGTATAGTAAAGCTGTCTTCGCTTTGCACCCTTCACAGTAGGGTTAATGATATCCAGTAAGTAAGGATTTCAATTCTTGCAAATTACCAGTCTTTATCTTAGTACGAAATGTTTGATTAATTAGAAGAACTTTCTGATGAGTCTTTCTGTTGTTCACTTCGATTCACATCATCTTTGCTGAGTGAACTAAAAGGAGCTAATGACATATGACAGATATATGGTACTCAATAATTCCTTGAAAATTATAATATTACATTACAATATGACGAGACCTTGAAGACAGTAGTCACAAAAGAATGACTAAGACTTAAAAATAGCTTGCAGCATAAAATGCTTAATGAGAAACCCATTTAAAGGATCTGACTATCCTTATGGGAATAGAAAAAGAATAACACCAGAAGGAGAGCCACTGGAAGGTTCAGGCGTTTCCAGATCTTTAGTTAAAATAGTTGTTCCTATCATTATAGGGATTATAATAATTGCTGTTATAGCAATTTCAAGTGTTAGGATAGTAGATGCAGGTAATAGAGGAGTATTAGTTCAATTTGGAAATGTGGACACAGATGTGTCATTAGATGAAGGGCTACATTTTGTTGTACCTTTTCGTGAT
>JAREAI010000180.1:0-5532 GCA_029240435.1 Nitrososphaeraceae archaeon
TTTTAATACTGGAGAGACTATAACTCAGAATAATATTGCATATGCTGCTGGAGTAACAGAAGTGACCCTTAGAAATAGAGTAAAGGATCTAAAGAAACAGAAGATATTTAAGAACAATAATAAAAATATTCAAAATTACTTTACTAATTAGAACAATAATTATATCTACTGGTTTCTTTGCTCTTCTTATGGTATAATGCTTTAATTTATTTTGGATAACTTGCTTATATCGACATTTTTAAACAAGTGATGCTATAGCAGCCTAATTCCTCCCTGGCTAACCTTGACCTTAATACTATCTCCACCTTTTCATCTTTGACAAATACTACAAATTCTTAATTTTAGCAATGCCATTTCTTTGTCGACAGATTTCTTTAACATCTATAATATGAAGAAATTATCAAGGCAAATAAATTTTAAATTTTCATTTCTTATTCTTCTTACCATGATATCATTACCATTAATCATAAAAAAAGGAAGCATAGTAGATAGCATCGAAGCCTATAGTAAAAAACTTAACGTCTACTATAGGTGGCACACATGTTACTAGAGAGAATAGACACTACATAAGGAATATAATCTTCTTATTGCAAGCAAATTACAAAATCTAATATAATCGGTGAATAAAAGTTGGAAAACAAGTTAAAAATTCTTGGCTTCGCAGGAAGCCTGAGAGCGGGTTCATATAACAAGTCGCTTCTACGCGCGGCAGTAGAATTACTGCCTGATGGTGTAACTCTAGAAATCTTTGACCTTCTTGGGATTCCTGCATTTAATCAGGATCTTGAGAGCAATATGCCTACAAAGGTAAAGGAGTTCAAATCGAAAATAAGGGAAGAATCAGATGCTATTCTTATTGCTACTCCAGAGTATAACTTCTCAGTACCCGGAGTACTAAAGAATGCAATCGATTGGGCGTCAAGACCATACGGTGATAATTCATTCGATGGTAAACCAGTCGCTATCATGAGTGCATCTATTGGGATGCTGGGAGGTGCAAGGGCCCAGTATCATCTCCGTCAGATGTTTGTATTTCTGAACATGTATCCAGTTAATGGGCCAGAGGTCATAGTCACGTTTGCACAGGATAAGTTCGATGCAAATGGCAAGCTAGTTGATGAGAATACCAGAAAGTTCTTGACACAACTACTTCAGAATCTTGCAAACTGGACTAGGAGATTAAGAGGGGATAAGTCTTCTGTTATGTAGACAATTACGGTTAGGATCCTAACTTTAAATAAGTGCACAAAAAAATGAGAATAGCAATAACATAGAATCCAAGATCTATATTGAACAAAGTACCTTCAGTACAATATATTATTCAATAGTGGAAAAGTTAAAGAATATATATATTTCTCTGTGTATGTTCAAATACTTCTAAGAATATTATCCATACATTACTCCTTCCCTAATTCGGGCCGGACTTTGTCCTTGTCCTTGTCCTTGTTGTTGCTCAGCAAATGATTGAATTATCTTTTCCATTCTCATTTTTAGACTTGCTCCTTGCTCTCTAAGTTGTTGAGTATCTATTTTCAGGCTTTCATTATTTGTGATTTTACTAAGTGATTCTATTATAATGGCTGCTCCTTCTGGATCGGGTATTCTTCTTGCTGCAGATATGAGTAAAGCTTTAGAAGCAATACCATTTGATAAACAGGAGGATAAAATTCCGCCAGCTATTCCTCCTATAAAAGCCGTCGATGGATAAATACTATGACTGTTATCATCTTTTTTTTCTTCTTCTTCTTTATTTGTTACGTCGCTGATATTATTACCATCATGAATAAGATTTGCTGCATCTGCTTCTCTACCATCGCTCGACAAGATTATAGGCATTCTTTTTGAATCAGGCAATCCTTCTACGGCAATGCCATCTAATACCATAACTTCATTCACTTTATTATTTAGCGCCCATTTCACAAATGTATCTAAAACAGAATACATACCTTCAACCATTATGGGTGCTTCACACACAAGCACGCAAATATCACCTTCTTTATTTGAATACAAGCGAAATGGATGCCTCAGCTTTCCTTCCGTGTAAATAACACCAGGTACTATGAACTCAGATTCTACACACGCTATTTGATTCATATGAAGTTTGTTGATTATGTAACTAGTACTTATCGATCCCACTAATCCTGGCCCTGGAAAGCCTGCAATGAGAATGGGAGAATTTAATTTTTTCTTTCCTTGCACAACTTTGGGTAAGGGTTTAATCCTAGTTTTACCTTTTGTAATACCATTATCTATATCAAGATGAGTAGCAATTGCTTTTTCTCTTTTTCTCATTATTCTTGAAGAACCCAATTTATTTTGTTTTGACAATATATAAACTACTGTCGTAGACCACATAAAGTTTGCCATGGTTATTTTCAAACAGAATACTTTGCTACATCTTATTGCCTTTATGTTAATCAATCTAGTATCGTTTAGTTAATCATATGTTTTACAGACTCGTCATATCTAGAATCACAACTGATTTATTGGAATGCCAAAACTAAACGGCATTTCCTTTTCTTTAGCATCAACATTAAATTCAGCTTATATTCTGCCGCATGAGCTTCCATGATGCTTTAGCCAAGGATTATTAGAAGAAGATCATTTACTCTGCAGTGTGCTTGCTCTTCTATTGTTCTGTTGCTATAGTTGTTTTGTTTTGGTTTAACGCAAAAACATTGAAAGTTACCAAGTTATTGTTGGTTGTGAAATAGTTGGTGTTATATTGATGGTAATAGTATATCTTTACTACTTGAAGAAAGAGACCTGCAGATAATTCTTCTCCAAGTTGAAATTTTCCTGATTAGCTTATCTTTGAAATTTAAACACTACAGTGTTAGTTGCTGCTTCAACTTCTGAATTCCTTACCTTGAAATGCTCACCTAGGTGTTGAACAAATTTTCCAAAAAATACAGACCATTTTGTCGCCATGTTAAATCATATTGTGTATATCTCAGCATTATTAGTCTTATAATTATCCTGTCTGTAAGGAAAACCTGAGGCATTGAACCAACTAGAAACTGCATTCATAAAGGATAGAAGTGTATATAATGTCGTCCTAACACAAGCAATTGTTCCTTGAATTCGTATTTTCCATAATCTTGGGCAATTTTATCCATTTGTTCATCAATAAGATTGTTCACTACTAGAATTATCTAAAAGCGGAACTACAAGAGCCAAGATGAAGAGTAATTTATCCATTTCTAATACTCAATTAAGAGAAATTCTATCAGAGCTAGTAGATAAAGGCTTTTTGCAGTTTATTGAACCACAACAGCAATATATTACAACTCACAAAGGGTTGAAGTTTCTTATAGGGAATACAAAAAACAATCTCCCTAACAACATTGAGAAATAAAAAAATTAAGTTATTCCAGAATCTGGAGTACCTCTTCCTCTTTCCATTGACATTCCTGACCCTGCTCCTTCTGTGCTAGATGCAATCTCAGGCTTTCCAAATTGTTCTGATATTCTCTTGTATATATTCAATTCCTGAGTTGATAATGGCCTAATCTTCTTCATAGCTTCCTCAAAGTGACCCATGTATATTTTTAATTCCTGTACACGATTATCTGCTTCTTTTTGGTCTTTATACTTCGATATGTATTCCCGTAAAGCAAGCATAACTGCTGCAGATGATAGTGATGCAATATCAGCACCCGTATATCCTTCTGTATGGTCGGCTAACTGTTCTACATTGACGTCATCTGCCAATGGTTTCTTTCTTGTATGAATTTTTATTATTTGTATTCTTGAATCACGATCAGGTGGTGGAACATAAAGCAATCTATCAAATCTACCCGGTCTTAGCAATGCAGGATCAATAATGTCTGGTCTATTGGTTGCACCAATGACTATTACATTAGTTAATATTTCAAGTCCATCCAATTCAGTCAGAAGTTGACTAATGAGTCTTTCAGTAACATGGGTATCTCCAAAATCTCCTCCTCTTCTGGGCGCTATAGCATCTATTTCGTCAAAGAATATTATGCAAGGAGCTGCTTGTCTTGCTTTTCTAAATACTTCCCTTACACCCTTCTCTGACTCACCTACCCATTTTGAGAGCAACTCTGGTCCTTTTATGCTAATAAAGTTAGCTTCGCTTTCATTTGCTGCAGCTTTTGCTATCAATGTTTTACCTGTACCTGGAGGGCCATAGAGTAGAATACCTTTTGGAGGAACTGCATCTGCATGGGTAAATAATTTCTGATATTTTAGCGGCCATTCCACCGCTTCTTGAAGTTCTTGTTTTATAGTTGATAATCCACCGATATCTTCCCATTTTACGTCGGGAACCTCTACAAATACTTCTCTCATCGCTGAAGGCTCCATCTCTTTAATTACGTCCATAAAGTCCTGCATGGTGACTATAATTTTCCTTAAAGTGTCTGCAGGTATGCTTTCAGAAGATAGATCAACTTCAGGAAGTACTCTTCTTAGTGCTCTTATTGCAGCTTCTTTAGCAAGTGCCTGTAAATCAGCTCCAACAAATCCATGGGATATGTCTGCAAGTTTTTCTAAATTAACATCTTTGGCAATGGGCATTCCTCTTGTATGTATTTGTAAAATTTCTAATCGACCATTTCTGTCCGGAACACCAATTTCAATTTCTCTATCAAACCTTCCAGGACGCCTTAATGCTGGGTCTATAGCGTTAATTCTATTTGTAGCACCTATTACTACTACTTTTCCTCTTGTAGACATACCATCCATTAAAGATAACAGCTGAGCAACTATTCTTCTCTCAACTTCTCCTGATACTTCTTCTCGCTTTGGAGCAATAGAATCAAGCTCATCTATGAAAATAATAGATGGTGCGTTCTGTTCTGCCTGTTGGAATACATTTCTTAATTTCTCTTCAGATTCTCCATAGTATTTGCTCATTATTTCAGGGCCTCCTATAGTATAGAAGTTAGCATTTGTTTCACTAGCTATGGCCTTTGCCAACAAGGTTTTTCCTGTTCCTGGAGGTCCATGTAGAAGAACACCTTTAGGTGCTTCAACTCCTAACCTTTTGAATAATTCTGGATGTCTTAGAGGCAGCTCTATCATCTCTCTAACCCTTTCAACTGCATCTCCTAGTCCTCCAATATCTTCATATGTAATGGATGGAACTCCACCTTCTTTTGATACCTGTACTGCCTTAGCACTTTCTTCAGAAACTGTAATGTTTGTAGAGTCATTGATTATAACTGGACCAGAAGGATTCGTAGATATTACTACAAGATCTATTCTTTGACCCATAACATTGAGAGGTATTGTATCACCTTTAGTCATCAACTGTCCATTTAGATACTCTGATAGATACTCTTCTGCACCCACTATTCTGAGAGGTTCGGTTGGAGCAAATGTTATACTTTTTGCATCTTTTGATATTACTTTCTTGACTTCTACTTGATCGTTAATTCCAACATCAAGCTTGTTTCTTGTATAACCATCGATACGAATTAAACCCTTACCTCTATCAGATTCTCTTGCAGGCCAGTTAAGAACACTAGTCTTCTTTCCAAGGGATGATAATTCTAAAGAATC
>JAREAI010000181.1:0-5504 GCA_029240435.1 Nitrososphaeraceae archaeon
CCATATGTAGGACGTGCTACGGGAAGTAATATGCTAAATTTTGGCTATTGGAGTGAAAAGACAAAGAGTCCGTTACAAGCACAAAATGAACTCTGCACACTGGTCGGAGAATTTGCTAATCTGGACTCTGCAAAAAAGGTGATAGATATCGGAAGTGGATTTTCTGCGCCAGCAATACAGTGGAAATCACTTTACACTTTTCTAAATATAACATGTATAAATGTTAATCTCTTACAACTAAAAACTGCTACAAAATTAGTTAATAATACTCCATACTCTAAAACTAAAACACTTAGTAATGTCAAAGAGATATCATTTGTAAACGCTGCAGCCACAATATTGCCGTTTGTGGACCAATGTGCGGATAGAGTAGTTGCTTTAGAGTCTGCACAACATTTTAAATCATTGATTCATTTTATGCGAGAATCTAAGAGGATTTTAAAACATGATGGATTATTTATAATTGCTATTCCAGTTATAACAACAACTAAACCGTTAATTCAACAGTTTATGGAACTTGGAATCCTTTCTTTAACGTGGGCGTCAGAGCATTATAAACTAACAAATATTAAATCCATGATTAAAGCAGCAGGTTTTAAGATAATTGAGATACAGCACATAGGTTCACATGTATATGAACCTCTTAGTGACTACTATATTCAAAACAGAAAAATAATAAAGTATGTAATTTTAAAAGAAAGTTCCTCGTATTTTCGTAATATTCTATATGATGTATTCGAATACATCTTCTACAAATCTGCATTAAAAATGAAGGAAGTATATCAAAAAGGAATTATTGATTATGTTCTAATAAAGGCTCACTGATGTTAATGGTTCGGATACTAAAATCTTATCAGAAAATGTTTAATTCAATCGATCAAAATTCGAGAAACTGATAGGTCATAAGGGCAGCAGCGACATACTAAACAAGATATTCATTTATCTTAAGTTTTGTTTATCACAAATTAAAATCTTACAGACATTGTTGTTATTATTCCTACTGTTGCTACTTCTGCCCCTAATTCATAGGACTAATTTTGTTTATATGCAAAAACCAAAATCGTAATGTAATAGATGATATCTCATGTCAATACATATGTCAATATACAAAACAATTGAATATCCTATATTTTGTTATATTGCAATTTGCAAAAGGATCTTATCAATTGCTCATATCATCAGTAATGGTTTTTCTTATGCAAACACTTACACTATTACAATAAAAATAAAAAAGTCTCTGAAGATTGTTGAGCAGATGATATGCACTCCATTTTCAGAATGAGATAAAAGAGTATTCTCAAAAACTTGCCTTAAAACAAAAGAAGCACTATCGAATAGCTGAAAATAGAATGGTCAGAGTATGATTAAAGATGGTAATGTATAGTATCAAATTTAATGCAAATATCCAAAAAGCATCTGAAAATATTATAGATTACACATTAGTATACAAATCTTATTAAAAATAAGCAATAATCATACACCATAGAGTATTTTCTACAAACACATTGTAAACTTGGCAAAAAGAATATGTTATAGTTTTACTTATTTATGATCTTACATCTTCTATTGTTATTAGTCAAACCATCTGCAGCTTCGTTGTACTTATGCTGTTATTTATTATCATTTTATATATAATTATTGCAAACAGTATAGGAATAAGTTGCGTTTTTTTGAATAAAACTCTATGAGATTATAAGTATCTTTGGTTGACTAGTAGCATATGAAATATCATTCGTTAGATATGTAAAGTATAACTATTAACATCAGATAAAGATAATACTATACAGACAACATTTCAAATGTTTCTTGCTTCTTACTACACAATAACTTTTGACCAAATAAAGTATGTAATTCCGTATGCCTTATATCTGTGTAATTTATACAATAATCAAACAAAAGGTTTACGGCGGATTTGTTAAGTAAATAAAATTGCTTCTCTTGTCTTCCGTGGCTTTTGTAGATATTTCAAAGTGAGAACATAAATTGACAAAGACATTTCAAGAGTTAGGAATGAGTGCTGAAATAAATAGAGCACTCAGAGAAAATAAATTTGAAGCGCCATTTCCTATTCAAGAGGCAGCTATACCATTTCTTTTAAAGGGTGTAGATGTTGTAGGCCAGGCGCATACTGGAACTGGTAAGACAGCTGCTTTTTCCTTACCGATATTAACGAAGGTAAAGCGTAACGGCCCCATTCAGGCACTTATACTTGTGCCTACAAGGGAGCTAGCAATGCAGATAACAACTGAGATCAACAAATTTGCAAAATATATTGGTATTAGAACCGTGTCCATCTATGGAGGACAGAGTATAAACCTTCAACATGATCAATTAAGACGAGGAGTACAAATAGTAGTTGCAACTCCTGGTAGATTGATCGATCATGTGAAACACGGTTCGATTCAGCTTGAGAGTGTGAAGTATGTTGTGCTTGACGAGGCAGACAGAATGCTAGATATGGGTTTTATCGATGACATAAAGTTCATTTTGTTCTATGTGAATGACGATAGGCAAACATGCTTGTTTTCTGCAACTATGCCACCTGAGATATTGAGGTTGGCCCAAGAATACATGAAGGACACCCAGCAAATCAGGCTCAATGAAGAAGAATTAAGTCTTGAGACAATAGATCAATCTTATTTAATTGTACAGGAAAGAGAAAAATTTAAACATCTCTGCAACTTAATCAGGAGCAGGGACAAAAAACAGACAATTGTTTTTGCGGCTACAAAACAGAGAACGCAGAAATTGGCTTGGGAATTGAAACAAGAAGGATTCAAAGCAATCACCATTCATGGCGATCTATCCCAGAAGCAAAGAGATAATGCCATGTATCGATTTAAAAAGGGAATTGAAGATGTCTTAGTAGCTACAGATATTGCAGCAAGAGGAATAGATGTTCCAGCAGTAGGCCATGTGATAAACTACGACATACCCGAAGACCCATTAATTTATTTCCATAGAATTGGAAGAACTGCTAGAGCAGGAGGCACAGGTAAGGCTATTTCCTTAGTTTCGCAAGATAGGATCGAAGACTTTGGGAGAATATTGAGACAGACTGAACATCCTATACGTAAGCTAAATGAAGAGTTGGGAATCGAAGTTCCTGTAGTTCGGTATAGATCTCATGGATATCGCCAAAGACGAAGTTATGGTAATAATAGCTTCCGTGGAAGCGGAAGTTATGGCGATAGCAGAGGTAAACGGAGCTTTGGATCTAGGCGTGGCAGTAGTGCTTACGGAGGCTATGGTGGAAATAGGAGTGAACGAAATAGATATGGCCAAGGACAAAGTAATGGAGATAGTAGACGAAGTCGCTATTACTAGTTTATCAAATACGTGTTGTTAGTCTTTTTGTGTTGACTTAATCAATCTAACTTTTACAGTCATCTATCGAATATATGTGTGCTTATAATAGCATCCAAAGCATTTTTTTATGAATTTTGCACTAATAGAAATATTATTTAACAGAAAAATATAACTTTTTAAATAAAGTTAAATATCTTATCTAATAATAAGTCCGCTTTTAGATTTCTAAAACATACTATTTTACTTCAATCTTTTTCTTACTGGCTCCATATAATAATCACCATCAATTAGCTACTATATTTCTTATAGCATATTCATCCTATATCTAGCCTTTCAAAGAACTGTTGGATTGTTATTGTAGGGACAGGTTTATAAGAACATCTAACAATATATAATGGTATCTTAACATGGCAATGAGGAAAATAATGGTAGCATTACCACATGATATGGTTAAAATATTAGAGAAGGAGCGTAAAGATAGATATCTTGAAACAATACCTGAAACTATCAGAGTAATATTAAGTGAGTATCTGCGAACAAAGGTTCATTCTAAATGAGTCGGCTGCTTATTAGTAAAATACGATAATCCATTCTACAATTTTTATTTACTACTTACGTTAAATCGATACTTCCAAACTCTAAGTGTTTTTGGGTTCATCCTCTGTTAATAATGCAGTAACTAGTCGATAAATTTTTAAACAAATACTAGTCAGAAGAAACAACATTTCATAGACAGACAGAGCACACAACGACTTAACGATACAATGATTCAATCAATATATAGTCTGAATGGCTATTTTAGCTGAGTTTCAGATGATTTGATGTCTTATAACACTGATTATTGTCATGGGAAACTCAAAAGTGTATATAACGTATTGGTTGAGTATTCATTATTTTGCCTATCTATTAGACGATAAGACGTATAGATCTATAAAACATAGAAATTCGCGCATTCTGGGTTGGTAGATCATAAAGACAGTGTTACTCATTAGTTATTGTCGTATATGAAGTAAATAATAATTGAAGTCTATAGTAGAACTTTAAGAAATCGCAATTCTAACATAAAAACTATACGCCAGCTAACTTTGTTTGACCATAGATACAAGCGTGTCGTAAGTCACTAATCTCCTCTGCTCTGTGTTTTCTTCTTTCAACTACATATCCGCTTTTAGAGTGATAGAAAATCACCATATCTTTGGGATAAAAGGAAAGCATATCGTGGTTTTCAGAATCTGAAATCATGTGTCTTAGGTGAACTCTTTCCCATGAAAAGAGATCATCAATTTTTCCATCAAAATGAAAATTACTTCCACAAGGACATTCAACATCTCTCCAACTGCCGTGCAAATTCTGCAGCCACTCATTAGCAGGCATTATTTTCTTTTTTATAGACATAAATTAGCAACAATGCTTCAATTCTTTATATATTATTGTTTTTTATTGACTAGTGCCTCTTAAGGATATAAAGCTATCAAGCGTAAGATTGTTAAAAAGTAACACAAGATATGTGACAGCATAAATATTAACTAAAAATAAAGAAGCCTTAGCAACGATAGTAACGCCAAAAGGCTATAACCCGAATGTATGTTCATACAGTAGCTCTATCTTATAACATGACAAGTAGTTCTGACTTTACAAATGCATGTAGAAAAATGTTAACCTGTTCTTCAATATCTTGATTCTGATCTTGGGTCATATTACCACAGATCTCGCTAATAACAGCTTTTAGTTATACATATTTATAATAATAAAACTAAAACATTATGTTGATTATATATTTTTCTCCAGTATAGAGGATTTACGAGAACTTGATGAAGATACAGGACTATTATTCGTAAAAATATCATACCTGCTGCTTTCTATACACTGGTTTATTCAATATTTGAATAAAATAGAAAATTATTTCTTGCTTACGGTTTAAGCAAAGAAACAAACAATCATTAGAGAAAATGGATTCGTGATTCTTACGACAGAAGAGATAAAATATTACACTTTGAAGGAAAGATATTAAATTCATCAAAATTGTCACAATTTTATATAGCAATAGACTTTAAGAGCTCATAGTATAATTGATTTTATCTATTTATTGAAATGCGTTTTTATATCCTTTAAGTTTTAACTAATTTATAATTTGCAAGATGTTTACAATATTGCAATTATTGGCGGCGGTATTTTAGGTGCCTCCTTAGCATATT
>JAREAI010000182.1:0-5498 GCA_029240435.1 Nitrososphaeraceae archaeon
AAAAGATAGTAGACAATGTCCAGTATGATTTTATGATTATGCCAGCAGAAGACCCTGAGACAATGATAACACATAGAGCATCCAAGATAGCTCAAAATGATTCTGCTCACATTCAGTACACTTTTCCCTACCGTATGGAAGATAGAAAAGCTTTATATCTATAGGCCTAACTAACTGTATCAATATACTTTATATCCAGGAGGATAGATAAAATCATCCTATGACTGCCATTGCCCAGACAAGTATGATTGCTGCTTGCTTGGCTATACTTATCTACATTGCTGTGATTACTACGGGGAATTATTTCACGTCACAGAGTATATCTGATGAGAGTCCTTTATCTCAACTATCACAGATCGATACTGCAATACATGAACAAATATCTAGCAATCTGAATTATTCCCATAAAGCAGATACAAATAGAGCTTCATTAACAGTCTTGCTTAATGGCCTCCAACTTAATGCAAGTGAGTTTATTTTGTTATACGATTCGACTCCATATGCAAGCAAAGGACATATAGCATTGAACTTACCTTGTAATAATAACAATCCAGCTGTTCCTGACTTTCAGGTGCTTATTGGTCGTGCACCTGCTATGGTGCCAACAGCAATGGGTTATCTGGGCCAAATATCTGAACCACCCAACATGTGTGTGTATCATGCACAGTTTGGATTTGGAGATCCTGTTACAGATGTGATTTTGAAGAATGTAGCAGACAGGAGTATCAATCTAACAAGTCCGCATTCTGTAGTTATAACAACCCATGAATCCTTTCTACCTACAGCCCCATCTTTTAAGGACATTCAACATCAGAAAGGATATTAAGACAGCTTTTGCAAAGTTTTTTTCCAAGGCAATGCTAACTTTAGACATTTATCGCTATACATTATATATTATGATTATAAACATGCAAATGACAATGTAACAACTAGTTATTTCGGAAGTTTTGCCGCTTCTATTACTATCTTGGTCTTCTTATTGACGTCTTTTAGGAATTGCAGGAAGAAAGGTGAAGATAATGTCTTCCTATTTCTTGTTAATGTTTTAAAACCACGTATCTACTAGGAATATACTATAATGAATATTAAATATATTATGATGTATGCAATAATAACAACAGCAGTAATTGCAGGATCCACAGGAGGTATAGTAGTAGCACAAAATCAAGGTACTTTGATGATATCGGCTGTTATGTTCAGTAAGAACCCAATAGTCATCGGAGAAGAACAGGTTATAACAGTTACAGTGATCGATGCTAGAACAAATGAAATGGTTAGCGAAGCTACAGTATCTATAACAGTAAATGGTCCTGGGATAGAGTATACCTATACTGATACTACGAATGAATCTGGACTGATTTCTTATACTTTACCTTTAGAAGAAGAAGAGTCCTCACCAGGAGATTATTATACAAGCATACAGACAAGAAAAGAAGGATACACACCAATTAGCGAAAATACACATTTTCTAGTCTTACCATCATAATACTACTAAAGCAAAATCATAATTAGCTATAAATTTAGAAGCAAAAGTCTTAGTTGCGCTAACAAAATGCAGGAGTAAATAAAATGAGACTACCCGCACATAATCTTTAACATCTTTCCAAAATATAACTATCAGAAGAAGAAGAACAATCTGGTACAAACAACCAATCAACAATCAAGCAACAGGTAATACAATAATTCTATTATCTAATATCTCTACTTCTTATGAAATATCTTGGCTTAAAGAAACTAACAACAGGATATACTGATGGAATAGATATAGCACCACCAGTAGAAGGTAGTGATGGTGAATAGGCAGCAGCAGAATCTCTGCATTACAAGGCTATGGATATCAAACATTTAGGATAAAATTTGTTCTTAAACCGCGAGCTTAATATTTTAAATTCAAATCCCCAAATTTAGTGGCTAGTCAAAGTCCTTGTCCCGTAGTTTATATAATCGACATAACATAAATATAGTATATTCTTATAATAATATTAATGAGTAAAATAATAGAAGTCCACCGTGAAGAAGATAATATTGAAGAATTATCAGGAAATGACGCAAATGCATTGTATCCATTAACAGATAAAGCATACTATGTCGAGGAAATTCACTATAAATTAAAAGATAATGTATGTATTAATGTAGTGGATTAAAAACAAATAGCACAGAATCCAAATGGAATTTTAGCACAAGCAATCTACAGCTGCTGTAAGAAAGAATAACTTTGGCATGCCATAAGAATAAAATGTATTGTTACATAAGTCTTAAGTCAGTAAGTTTTCTATAACAATACTAGGTAATGTCAAATTATAGATACCTTTTCAATATCTAGAAGAGTGTATCACCATGAAACTTTACTGTATGACTTTCTTAGTATTTTGATTAATATCTAAACTTTGACAGGATCTAGATCTAAATAGACATCAGATAATATGGTATCCATATTACCGTCTGTAACTAATATTGGAAGAGTAGATATAGTATGTTTCCATCCAGCTGTTCTCTTAAATTCTCCAGGTTTTGTTTTATTCTACTTGTTAAAGAATGTCTTTAGATATTCTATCTACCTAGTCTTTAGCAAGTTCTGTAACTTTCTAACTTATCCATATATCTCTCTGATGTACTTGTGATGGGTAATACTTCTTCTTCGCGCCTTACCTTGTACTTATGTACAATCCCATATAGAGGAAGACCAATTAGCACATTTCTACCAGTATTTTGAATTTCTGATTTTGGGATGTCATATCTATCCATTATACCATTATATACGATAATTTTATTCTCAGTTTCTTTTATGACATATCCTATATGCGGCGTCTCTAATGCCAATACATCTTTGTTAAGATATATTCCTGAGGTCATCTCATTTTCGCCCCCCGATTGTTATTTGTTGCGGCATTACTCTTCCTGTCGCCAGCCTTCTTTTACCTGTCATCTTGCTGCCCATTCTCCATGACATTTCCAAACAAAGTAATGTTGACACAAAACCTAATGCAATCCATGCAAGGGATTCAAGAAGCATTTCCATAAAATTCACTATGTGTCTTTAGATGATTAAGTCTCCTCAGCAACAGGTCAAATAAATCAAAAGTATTCAAAATAATAAGCGACGAGTTTGAGAAATCATAAGCATGTTTTATAATATCAACTTTTCATATTTGCGTTCCAGTTGCTCAATCTTTTGATCGAATTCATATCTCCATCCTTCTGGCAGTGCTCCTATTTTTGTTGCCTCCTAATGGTTTCAATATTGTCTATATTGTCCCTAGCAATATAAAGGCGAACAATATCTTTCACTTTGAAAAGATAAGAATAGCAAATCTTGTTTCTCATTTTCAGAACAATAATGAAGAATATCTTAACAAAATAAAACAAGCAGCTGAATATAAAGTAAAAGATGTTTTAAGGGACAGTTTAATACTATTGAAATTTGCTACCCTCTCGATAATTGAATCGTTAAGAGATAATCATGAATTATGCAATTTTGTATTGTATGATTTTGTATTGTTTGATATCTAAAAATATACTACTTCTTATACAACTAATTATCCTTCGTTAATGTCGTCAGGACAATAACAGCAACAACAAGGTGTAAACAAACAATTATGCAATTGGTAGAACAACAAAAGCAAATCAACCTCACATTTAGTTTCCTATGCTACACACAAAGGTAAAGAATCCAACGAATCTGATTACAATGATAAGGTTTTGATAAACATGACAAATATTGTTAAGGCTGGATTACTGAGCGTCTATGTCTATAAGACATGTTATTTTGATTTTGTCAACTGATATATTATGTCTGTATTGCCTAATCATTACATGTTTCTAAAACAAAAATAAACATATTATATCAATATAAGTTAATATATAAATATCTTATATAAACTCAATAAAATTACTATATTTTATATAGGGGTTTGCATATACGATCAATGATGTAGCATGTCTGAACCTGTTCTGAACTGGGACAGAATTATCCACAAAAATGTACGTTCCAAAGATATGGAGGACGTTGGCAATGTTTTCGCCATAGCTGGCGATACAATCACTATCATGGGGGGCAAAGGCAGAGAATATGGTATTCCAAAATCCAGCGTTGAAGGATTCAATGGAAGCGAAGTATTTCTGAATTTGTCATTTAAAGAATTGCGTAATTATGAAGTTAAAGCTTAAGACAGATTATATATATAGAATAATATCAATTTAGCAATTGTTTTGCCCTCTCTTTTTTAGGAATATAATAATGAAAATAAAATAGATTAGTCTTGAATTATTGTGAATAAGCTTGCACTTAATATTATAAATTATTACCACCTAAAATTCATCCTTAAATGAATATTTGTCATATCCTATTTTTACTATATAATAAGAGAAACTAAACTAATTAGTGACATTCAACGATCTTCAGAAGCTAGTTCATAGATTATCAAAATCTAATGCATAATAAATAAACTGTTGGAAAGATTGAAGAATAAAAATTCCGGTTATGAAATATTGAAGAATACAACCAAGAAGACTTAAGGAGATTGTTGTTCTGCTCATAATCTCGAGAATATATTGAAAATCGATAAAAAGCTAACTTCTACAGAAGATAGAATCAATCTATTTTTGGATAGTTGCTGAAATATTATGGTTATCATTAGTGAAAAACTTAAGAATGATCTTGCTGTGGGTATTCTTACTATATAATGCCAACTGCATACATTTTGGTTAACTGTATTTTGGGTTCTGAAGAAAATGTTATCAAAGAAATAGCAGAAGTATCTGACGTAAAAGAGGTAAGAGGAACATATGGTGTTCATGATATTTTTGTAAAAGTAAAATCTGACACTACTGAATCATTGAACCACACTATAACAATTAAAATAAGAAGGATATCAGGGATAACTTCAACTGTAACTTTGGTTGTTATAGAGGCTCAAGGAGGAAAAGAGTAAAAGGCTTTGCTTTTTATGGCTAACGAGCTCATATCATTATGCTTTAGAATTAGCATAAAATAATAATAATGGCATCAGGACAACAGTAGATGCGACAGCAGCAACTATTAACATGATATTAGAACATCATAAAGAGAATACAGAGGAAAGTTTATAGATTTTTGTTTATCTGATGCTTTCTTTTGGCGTGAACTTAGAGCTAGTAGACACTTGTCATATTCAAATGGCAGTTTGTGATCAAAATACATTTTCTAATCAATGGTAGACATTAGAAAGCTCGAAAATACGAAAGCGTATAAAGAGTTATTGAAAAAGGTACTTTGACTATGGCCAATACTAAGAATGATGCTACTCTATCTCTAAAGGTACTTGAAGCTTACACTAGAGATGTAGGCCGTGGAGTTGCTCGAATTGACTATGATTCTATGGATTCTTTGAGTGTGTCTACAGGTGATGTTATCGAGATTGGAGGCAAACGTAGAACGGTTGCTAAGTGTTTACCACTTTATCCTTCAGACGAAGGTAAGGGTATAATAAGAATTGACGGACTTGTTAGAAACAATGCAG
>JAREAI010000022.1:0-17483 GCA_029240435.1 Nitrososphaeraceae archaeon
ACTCTTCTATTAACTCTACTATTGTTGTCACTTTTAATCAGTCTGTCGTAGAGTAAAACCATAGGAGAAATTGCTGGAAACATCATTGCAGCCATCCCTATTATCCAGATCAATGTAAATATGGATAATGCCATTGGATTGTAGAACATCATCATGGTAGACATCATCGTATCATACTGCTGTATTGATACAAGCCACATTATTGCAGATATGAATATTAACGAAAAAATCAAAATTTTCTGTATTCTGTTCATATTTTACTTTTCTACCTTTCCATTTTTGTATCAGTAAGTTTGGGTATTAACGCTATCTATCGCAAGGGACAGAAAAAATATAAAAAATCATATGCCCAAATAGGTATACATATCTACCAGATCCAAAGGCTGTCCATTAAGAAGAGACGAAGTCTTGCTTATGAAGAAACTAGGATATGATGGATGGAAGCGTTTAACGGATACAGGTAGAAGGTAGATATCTGAAATATTCTTTTCGTCACTAAAAAGCATTAGGTGAAGATCTCCTTTCAAAGAAATTCAAAGCACAAAAAGTAGAAGGAGTAGTGAAAGTAATATTAGACAATAATTTCATCGGGCTTTAAACCAATTATGACGATCTATAAGTCAAAATAAAAATTTCAGGTATTTAAGGGGATTTCAGCTTCATACTATTTTACTTCTTCTCTACAACGTTCTTTAATGCCTACAACTGTAACCAGTACTCTGAATAGTTCTGCTCCTTTACCTATGCGTATATCATGAAGTATTGATGCTGACGATATATGTCGTTGATGCGTCGCCGCCTCTTGCTTCGCCGCCTGCTCCGCCTGTTGCGCCGCTAGTAATAATACCACCTTCAGCCAAATTTCCTTCATTACCATCACCATCAGATTCAAAATCGCCTGCCGTTGCATCTCCACCTTCCGCTTCACTTTCTGCATCTCCACCTCTACTTTCTGCATCTCCACCTATGGTTTCTCCAAGAACTTCATATAGTGACATAGGAATTTCTATGTTGACGTTACCAATTGTTTTAGGTAATACTAAGTAAATTCAGGTAAGTTCAAACTTTTATTAACGCCGCAATCTACATCTTTAACAATAATAATGTATTCTGGCGCAGTAGATGTTCTAGGATCACTGACTGAGAAATTGAAACAGCAGATAAATGATACTCAAGACAAGTATGAGTCGTTTATCGCTGCAACCCAGATGTATAAGCAAGGAAAAATGAATGAAAAAGAATACTTTGCTAAAATTGGCGATTATCTGGTTTCAACATCTGCATTGGACTTTCTTGCTATTCGAGTAATTTTAGAAATGAAGTCAGCAATCGACAAGGGCACACTGATGAAAAATGCTACTGGTGGAAAGGCTTCTCCTCCTTCTCCTTCTCCTTCTCCTCCTCCTCCTCAGGCTGGTTTTGGAATAGGGGGCTTTGTAGGAACTGGTGGAGCTGTTGGTGGAGGAGAAGGAGGAGGAAGAGGAGAATATATTATGCCTGCACCAGAGCAACAAGAACCCACATTCAAGCCAGTAGATATTGAGCTGGAACAACCTTCTAGGAAGAGCAGTGGCAAGGAAACAACGACAACAATAACTAAAAATTGTATTGTCTGTGGATCACCAATCCCTAAACAAGCGAAATTCTGCAGCAAATGTGGTAATCTACAATAATAAAAAGATGTATAATGACATTCTTTCTATTGGTAAAAGCATTATTGAATGTCAGAGCTTGGATGTTTTAATAAAGACTGATTTCCTATAACTGACAATAATCAGTATATGCATGAAAATGTATAAACGTTACCATGTAATTCTGCCTCCTAAACCAAACCTATCCCCTTTATTTTTTGGGGACTATCAATATTGATCAGATAAATTTAAAAATTTATCATCATATCGAGTCATAGGTCCTATAACTATAGGAAAATACAAAAATACCATTGTAAATCAAACAGGTGGATATTGACCATGAGCAAAACTCAATCCAGACTCTTGTTGCCATGGAATGCGGACCCGAATGGCGTTTTGTTTTGCTGCATTTCAGAATACACGAGCTCAATATCTTGGAAGACCTGAGGATCTTCAGGTGTTGACAGAAGAGCTTCGGCAGGAGCTGTAATCAGGTTCTTTAGACTCTTCATTGACTTCCTGTTCTTTCTTTTGTGAAAAGTTCAATTTCTCATTTGACCATTCTATAAATTCGATAACATCAGTGAGTACAACACCCGTAGTAGTCAAATCCATATCGAGCTGCGACGATGCTGAATGTAAGTTAGTAAAACATGAAGAATTAGGAGATCATATTATGTTTATTGGGGAAGCTGCTTAGATATCAGCAGATGAGATTATCCAGCCTCTGTTTTATAGCAGTAGTAAATACCGGAAACTAGGACAAAGCACAATATCCTTATGACATGACTTTTATATTGCATAAAAGGTAACTGAAGACATCTAGGTCTATACTGAGAAGGACCATCTCAACACATTTAATGATCATATTAAAGAATTAAACTCAGAATTAAAGTCGATGACGATACTTACGCTGCACAACGATATCGGAGTAAGACCTAATAGAAGATATCTTGCATTTCTTATGTGATTTTCGCATATATATTGTAAATATCTCTCGAAATAAATTTGCATCATTATACATATTTTCTTGTAATATTAATATATAAAAGAAAAAAGATAAAAATAAAATAGCTTTTATTATACTTCTTTATTATTATCTACATGGACATGACTTCAACTTGTGTAATGTGCAGCGAGAAGTCTCAAGATTATCTAATAGAGTGTTATTGCTGTGGAAATTTCTATTGTTCTGAAAAGTGCAAAGTCCAACATCATCAAAAAAAGCTTCATCATAAATGGAGAGAGTATAAAGATATTTATGAAGAGATTATGAAGAGCGATCCTCAGGTTAGGCTAGTTACTATATGTGATAATTATGGCAATATAATGTATTCTGATCAACGTGAAGGAATGACAAATTTGCTAACTCGTGAAGAAAGCAAAAAATCACTCGAACTGGCGGTGAATGCATGGAAAATTCGCAGCAAGCTTGCACCAAAAATTGGAAAAGGAAAATACGTATTGGCTGAATATGAAAAGATGAAACGTATCACTATGCCATTAGGCGACAACCATCTTCTCTATATTACCACAGAACCAGAAGCTGATCATATGAATATAATTCGTAAGATTGAGGAGATGGTCAAAGGAAAAAAAATTTATTGAAATAATCTCTATATTTAATCAAGTATTTAATATAATATCAATGATATATATCGAGAAGGAAATCTCCAATCCGTAGTGTAAGAAAGGATATTGAAGTAAGGTCAGAGAAACTTTTTATTTTTGTCACAAGCAGAATTTGTTGGCATTGTCTCTCTTTAAAGTCAAAATTTAAAGCCTATTTGAATATAGAATTAACTCATCCCCAAGTATTCTTGGAGAAAGCCAGAGTATAAATCCTCTATGTCTTTCTGTATTTCTACACAATATCTGTCCTGCCGTCTCGTCTTGCGTTCTGGTTTGATGTTTGTTCAAATGACTTTGCGGTATTAACACCTATTCTAGATAATTCCTTTGTATTGTCTTTTGTTTGCTGAATAGATGTCTTGAATGCTTCCATATTTCCAAATATCATGTTATTTGTAAGTCTGGTTGCAGTAATTACAGTGTTGGCAAAACTACTAACTACATTTGCATATAGTTCAGCTATACTTCTTGGAGACATCCAATTAGTTGCTACATTTACATTCCCGACATATCGAGTAAATGCTGATTGGATTGAATTGATAATTTGTTTTTGTGCTTCTACATAATTATCTGCTATTCCTTCGCAGCTTGATAAGTTTGCTCTTGATAATCAAATAATCGCTTGCGTGTAATGTGGAATTTGGCTTCTAGATTCATCTACTGATCCTCTAATCTTGCAGACATAGATAGAATTACGTTTCTCTTTTTATAAGTGCTAAGAATACAGCTTTAAATAGTCAAAATATTCTAATTTAACTGCGAGAGGATTTTTATTTCTTCATACTAATAAATAAAACTAAACTGCTTTCTCTTTAGCAACTACTTTTTTAATTTCATCAACGATCTTTGTTATACCATCTGGCATTTCTTTGGATGTATTTGTCCATGCTGTTGTATGTGTCTTATCCTCTATTGTAGCAGTCAGATTAAATGAGACAAGACTTGGATCATCTTCTTTTTCTGGAGGATAGTCAGCTTTAGTTTTAAAGAATTCACTTTCTGTTATTGTATTTTTTAAGTCAGCTTTATCTGCCTCAGAGAGAGGTTTTTGTGATGTATTGCTGCCGCTAATGTCTGTAGAGGAAGCAAGAATATTTGTTTTTGAATCATAGGATATTAGCAAATAACGTGCAGTTAAGCCGCCTGATTCTGTATATTTGAAGTTAAAATCTGTATTAGATAATGAACCTTCGTTACTAGTAATAGTATTATTATCAGACATACTCTATAGATAAAAATGTCATAGAGGTTTTTATATCTTTATAGTAATTCCCAAACCAAAATATATTTTACAGATATATTCAAATCTTGCAGAGTGATATCAATTCTCATCATTTTTAAATGCTTCCAATTTACTACAGGTCATTTAGCGAACGTCAAGTTGGTCAAAGCAGGAAATAGGCTGCTGACGATGGTACAATATATATATTCAATTTGAAAGCTAAATTTTCATTAATAAATTAAAACATTCTTATCAATATCATTATTAAGAAAAGAGATAGGATTCTAAATGAATTTCATCACCTAATTGCTAAGGTAGACTTTAGAATAATATAGAAACTCTTGAGCATTTACTTTCAAATGAATTTGTTTACCGTCACGAACAGCCTCGCATTAAACTAAAGCATTGGCTTGAAGGTTCTTATTGCGCCAGGAAATCGCAAGGAGTAACAGTATCTGCAGATAAACAGAATAATGGTAAGGAATTAACTTTTATCATCTTACAAAAGCTAACTCATCCTCTGTTAAATTTAATTCTTCACTAGGCTTGTTAACTACACATTTACTTTTCTAAATCTATAAGTTCGGCAATCACTTGTGCTCCTTCTATAGATCTGTTTTGATATTTTCTGACAATCTGTTCGGGTATATCTGAAAACATTTTTGATTGTACAAGGTTTTTTGTATTTTACTTTTAGTTCATCATCTACAAGCTTCTGAGACAATGACCATCCATTTAACTAAGATAAATATATAGTGAATGCGGAAGATTATATTATAATGAATTTATCGCGGGTTGTCTGTCAATAGAAGGTAATCCTATAAAATCTGTGTCCTCTACAGATGGCCAATAACTCTTGGTTTTCTCTCTTTTCGTGCTCGATTGTATAATTAAGAAAAAATTTCATGACATTGGTTATTGCCTTTGGACTGAAAAGCAGATGAGGAGGAGGAATTAAAGGAATTGTCTGAAGTGGCATATACATTGTGTTATCATTTGGTATTTCTCTCTTTGTCTTTATTTTCACTTGCAACCTCTGTCGTGCATTACAATAAACTACAAAAACATTAATATATCGCTAGTGATGTCACTAGTGATGTCACTAGTGATATGGTGTCAAATAAGATGGTATTAGTACTTGATGATGAGTTCGACATTGTTGCACTACTGAAGCAATCACTACAAAGACATGGTTACCATGTATTTGGATTTACAGATCCATTGCTGGCACTCGAGCACTTTATGCTTAATTCTAAAGGTTATTCTTTGGTTATTTCTGATGTTAGAATGCCAGCAATGAGCGGATTTGAATTTATAAAAAAACAAGAGAAATACTTCCGTCAATTAAGATCTTTCTTATGTCAGCATTTGACATTAATGACAGCCAGTATTCAAAGATCTTGTCACCTCTAAAGATAGATGGTTATATTCAAAAGCCCATTTCACTAAAAGAAATGATACACATAGTTAAAAGAATGTCTTAAGTAAGAGAACTTTTCTTCGCTAGTCTACTTGACTGTCCTAAATGACTCAACTTTGTTATGATATATTTTTACTAAATTTGAACTCAAAATGTCATTAGATAGGGGGCATAAAAATAAAAAGGTAAAATCCAATGCAGTAGATACTTCAACCATGCAGCAATTGATATAATATTTTAGAGAATCTGACATTCATCAACACAAAAACATATTCACAAATGTCAGCAATCTCTTGTTAGAATCTTAAACAAATAATTGTTACCTGATACATATACAGCATTTAATAAACAATAAGGAATTTGTCCTATAACCTATTCTTCGTAACTAGACTTTGTTTTATCTGTTTAAATTCTTCTTCTGGCGCTGATTCATTATTATTTATTTTATTTACAAATAAAGTTCTACAAATTCATCTGTAAGATAACAATTGATGCACCAACAAGCGGAGTGAGGGAGGGAGATATTATAGAAGTGGGATAGTTGCAGCATTGCTCTTTGTTTTATCGCTAATAGCGTTAGGAACATAAAGTTAAAAAGACTTCTACTTTTTTTGTCTCTATAGTCTTTACACTCTTCTCTGTTAAAACAATAATATCTAAACTGAACTTTTTATTCCAGAAGAGCAATCAACAGTTTTAGAAGAGAATACTTTTTTTAAGATAATGACGGAGGCTGTATCTCTCTTACACTTAAATCTATAAAGTCCCACATCATATTGTCTGATCTAAAAGTAACTATTGGACCAGAATTTGTTATTATATAATCTTTGGGTTTGCCACAATTAGCACTATAAAATACCTTATCTGAAGTATCGGCATGCCAACCACCATTATCAATTAATTCTGTTACTTTTTTCCAATTATTGTTATTTTTATCATCTAGATATGATTCCATCTTTACTGCTTTGTCATTGTTTATGTTATATATCACTACTTTCCATCCTATCCACCTATCAAGAAGGGAATTATCAGTAGCAACAGCTCTGGCTTTTTCATTTGTATATCCACCAGTATGCCATATCTCCTTTTGCCAAAAATCTTCACCATTTACACGTATATTCCCTTTCAGAGAAGTACCTTCGCACGGAACACTACTGCTATGTCTAGCACCCCTTGCATACCAATTTAGACGATCCTTTGATGATTCTGCTGAAATTACTTTAGCATATCCTGTTATCTCTACATTTTTCCATTGCTGTTCACCTTTGGGAGTATTTACATTCATTCGTACCTGATCTTCATATTTCCCTGAACCACCTCTTCCTTTTATCTGCCATGAACCATCAGGCTGTTGTATTAGTTTAGATTGAGGATCAAATATTCCGTCTGCTGTAGGATCATCTAGATTGATAAACCATTCTCTTCCATTCTGTTTTGTAGGATAGATTTCCTTCACTTTGAAGTTATGTATTGCAGTAGTAGTGATAGGAATATGTGGTGGTAGGAATAAAATTTGAGGATAATAATAGTAAATGAATATAATAATAATAGTAGCAATGATAGCGAAAGTGATGATGATTGTAAGTATCCTACTATATTTTCTATTCAAAAATTTATTTCCTCATTTGTTATAATTAATATAATATTTATGATAGGTTTTGCATTTTAACCTATCTAGTTGAAAAACTATGCTGAAAACGATTGAGCCTAAGCCGTCGCATTGTCTCTAATAATAATAATCGTCATCAATCCCAACCGGCTATATCTTTCTCTGCAATCATTCTTGTAGGTTTTATTCGTACAAGAACTAGACCTTCCTCACTATTTCTTCTACCATATATGCTTCTGCATTGCTGTTCCCCATATATCGTTCTGCTATTTTAGTCGCCCATTTTAAAACCTCCTTTTGTTTGTAAGGGTGTATTTTTGCAGTGACATGTATTGTTACATAGGAAAATGGCGGCATTTGATTCATCAACACAAGTACTTACTCTATTATCTCGCCGAATATTTTTTGCTTTGACTGATGTGCTACCAGTGGTAAAAATGATATTTTCTACTCTACCTCTACTAAAATTCCCGTCATCCAATACAAACCAAATTGGAACACATGAGAACTTCCATGTTTCTTAACTGTAGCAAGTTTTCCTGTGAATGTACCTTGTATAAGAAATCTTCCAATTTCTGCTTTGGACATTTCTGTCATTGTTGTTATTATTATTTATGTTATCTACTCACATCATTTTAAAACGAAAAAGCTAAAAAAGAGGTTTTATTGAGCTTCTGGAAAGATAGATATGCTTAAACTCGGAAATGTCAAGCTTTTCCTATTGCATGCAATAAAGCTTTTACCTGCAATTATAACAATAAACGTGGAGTAGAATTAGAATTTAGACCTAGAAAGAGTAAGAAGGAGGAATAACTACATCAATAATAGCTACTTTTCTAGATTCAGATTTTTAGATAGGCAATTCTTATTGCTTAATTATTTTTATACAGATTAATTTAACATTAACAAGAGAATACTCATATCAATAATATGGAGGAGAGTCATGCTGGAAATCTCTCTTCTTTCCTATCGTAAACATATTTTCTTCCTCTCCATGTTATTTGTTTTGTCTTATTTGACATCAATAATGGAAGAATAGTATAGAGAAAAGCGATAGTTAGAAAAATTGCAGCAAAGAAAGTCAATAGAGAGTAGACAGGTGTTACTCTGTATTCTTTGACAGCCTTTATTGCTACTCCAATAATTACTATAAGACAAGAGACAATATTTAGAAATAACAGTAAATGAAATTCGAATTGAAGAAGAAGTTGTGAGGTAGACATAAACGGAATTTGTTGAATAACAGTAATTGATAAAGTATATGGGAGGATCATAAATGGCAAAGCAGAAATAAAAAATATAAATAGTAAATTTATAATAACTTTGACTCTATTTGTGATTGCAATAGGGGCAAGTGTTCTTCCTATGCCATGCCAGAGAGTATGAAGATCACGAGACCAGCGAGCTGACATCATCCCATTTAGCCTGACAATTCTCATATTGAAACCTGCTTCCTTAATACGCCGTCCGAGCGCTTTATCCTCTTGTATATCCTTACGAACAGATTGAAATGTTCCTACCTCTTTAAGTACTGTTTTATGTATCAAAAAAAAGCTTCCCATAAGATATGCTACTTTTGATTTTGGATTGTTTACATCAGCTGTTTTAACACCAAAGAGAGCATTGACCAGATCCCATAGTGGTATTATAATCTTTGACCAAAAATCCCGAAGTACTTCTGCAGAAGGTATACCAGTTAACACATCTAATTTTTCATTCTGCATATATGAAATGGTAAGCAAAATTGTATCTTTGCTTCTATAGTAGGTATCAGCATCGGTGAATAACAATATACTTCCCTTGCTCTGTAGATATCCTTGCTGTGAAGCCCACGTCTTGCCAGTCCAGTTGTCAGGTTTATGAGTCAAAGATATAATCTTCAACCTATTGTTTCCTGGTGCTATAGTTCTTTCTATCTCTTTCATTATTTTCAATGTATCATCAGTTGAATTATCATCAATCGCGATTACTTCAAAATTACTATAATTTTGATTCAATAAGGATGACAGAGACCTTTTAATATGGTCTTGCTCATTTCTAGCTGGTACTATAACACTTACAAATGGAATGGAAGAATGATTTCTAGATATCCTTTTTTTAATCCTTTTCTTAGAATGATGATTATAATAGGGCATTAATGTGCTTTTTTTGATCAGATCCAATGGCAAAAGGAACATCTTTCTTTCTTGGTTAGAATGGATCGTGGGAATAAGAATATGAGACTTAACGGAAATGATAAAGACATATACCCATGAAGCAATTATTATCACAAATAAAATAAGTAACAAAGATTCACTTATACTACTATTACTGCTCCAAAAGGTATAGAAATCAATTGCCATTTCTACTTGCTTAGTAGATAAGCATACATTATATGTTTTTATAACCTAGTGATTTGCTTATTTATCGCTTCTATCACCTTCCCTTCTTCTTCCTGTTATCATTGCTTTTGTATTCTACTTTTTAAAATACGGAAAGGAAAGAATTAACTAACCCTCAATAAAGAAAAGATGATTAAATTGAATTTAACAGAATCTATCCTTATAAGTTATGTTGTTTATGTAGAGGCTGCAAGATATAGGATGGGCTATGTAGGAGTATAATTATATATATTGATCTATTACCGTGTTGTATGTCCTGTATGTGAATCAGAATTCACTAGCTATGAAAAGTACATTCATCATGTTTTTGAAAAACATGAAAACCAACCTTCTCTCCGAATGAAAGCAAAGATCATAAAAAAAGAAGATAACACTGACTGTTTGCAAACCGGAGAAACGTAACTTTAATTCAATGCTTTACATAAATTAGAATCCTTTTTTAGAAGTACCTTCATTGTCAAAAAGCTCAGCCATAGACTAAATGCGTTATATACATAAGTATATGCATTTTTATAAATCTTCATAAAATCATAAACGAAAATTAAGGGAACAACGCTAACTAAGCTATCTATCAACACGAATAATATTTGATCCATACCTAATATCTATGATAATAGAGCGTTTTCTATTACAGTTCCGAAAGAAACACAGCATTTCAGGCAAATAATAACAATAATAATTCTTATTCATAATATTAAAAATTAAATTGCAAATGTATTTGTATATAGTTAGAAAGAAACAGGAGGTGGACAATGTTATAACGACAAGTATTTGTTACTTGTTGTATCCAAAACTATCTTGTTATGCATGATGATAAAAACATACAGGGTAAAATAAGATTAGAACATGTAATCTCATTTGCTGATGCTATTTTTGCATTTTCAATAACATTTATGGCCATTTCAATTCAAATACCTAATTTACCCGATAATAACATCACACAAACAGAGCTCATTGCCAAATTATTAGAGTTGCGTCCTCAATTTGAGACTTATGTTATTAGCTTTTTCATTATAGGAATTTACTGGATTTCATATCATCAGGTTTTCAACCATATTACAGGTTCTCACACAATAATGATATGGCTAAATCTTTTATTCTTGTTCTTCATTACGCTTATTTCGTTTGCCACTGGTCTGCAAATAAATTATGGATTATATCATATTATCTTTATAATATATGCATTAATTCTGATTATAACTGGATCATTGCTGGCATCAATTTGGTTACATGCAAAGAAGAATAATCTAATTGATAAAAGCTTAAGTCGTATACAATCAAGAAACATTTTTCTTCAGTCCCTTCTTCCGCCAACTGCATTTGCAATTTCGATTCTTATTTCTTTTGTTAATATTCAAATTGCCTACTACTTTTGGATGGTAATAATCCCTGGAAAGATAATTCTACGCAAGATATCATACCCATAATAGTATAGTGCTTGGATTTCATGCATCATCAATAATTTGCATCATGAAACGATAACATAAAAGATGTTACAGCCAATTTCATCTATTTAATTTGAATCTTATTAAGACTACCATTGTTATTGTAGTTATATTTGTTGGCCTTGTTGTTGTTATTGTGGATTGGCAACATTTGTATTAGTAATATTTTGTGCTGCAATAGATTATTGTTGTGTTGGTTTTCGTTCTTGTTGTTCTTCTTCTTCATCATCATCAGGATCTGATCCTTGTCAGAATCCTGTAATACTGTAAAGATAATAAAACCAAGTAACTTACAAACTGAATGCTGCTTTCACACATAACACACAAAGTATTAACTAACTTGTTGAACATAGCAGGATGAATAAAATATGTTTTTATCCATAAACAAATTACCAAACGAAATACCTCCAGCAGAGAAACCAGATCCTAAAGCTGCTCAAGCATTACAAGAAGGTCTTGGCGGACAATTTGGGGAAATGAGAACAATGATGCAATATCTCTTTCAGAATATGAACTTTAGAGGAGATGCAAGGCACTATCAAGATCTGTTAAGAAGCATTGCATCAGAAGAAATGGGTCATGTAGAACTTGTAGCCAACACTATTAACGTATTGCTTGAAGGTGCTTCAAGTCCAGCAGCAGATCCTCAAGAGCTACCACTTTCAATTGCACTTGAATCGCCTAATATACATCATTTTCTTGTAGCAGGTCAGAGCTCTAGACCAGTAGATGCTGCAGGTAATCCTTGGACTGCTACTTATGTATATGATAGTGGTAACTTGGTATTAAACATGATTTATAATTTAATGCTCGAAGCTACTGGAAGATTACAAAAGTGCCGTCTTTATGAAATGAGTAACAATAAAGCATTTAGAGCAACTGTATCTTATCTAATAGTACGTGACTTAGCTCATGAAAAGGTTTTTGCAAAATCATTAGAGACATTAGGAGTTAATTGGGGTAACGCAGCATTGCCAATACCAAAATTTGATAGCTCAAAGATGCCAGAAGTTAAGGAATTAGAGAATAGAAACTTGCATAACCAACAATGGACATTTACTAATAATAAAGAAACTTCGGGATTAGCAAAGGTCTTCAAAGGCTCTTCACCATTTGGTGATGGAGAGCTAGAAGTCATAGAGGGTCATCCTGAAGGTGCAGCTATACCATTCATGCCAGATGCTCCACAGGAATTCGCTTCAGGTTTAGACGCAGAGCTTAAAAGACTAGCACAGCAAGTAGCAGCAACAACAACAACAAAAGAGTTTAGAAAATAATAATCGTAATATACAGACAATGAAAGAAAAGAGAAAAGATTAGATAAATGATATATCTATACACCACCCATAATTATTAAATTCAATTTTTTTATTATAGATATCATAATTGACTCTCTTTTTCTGTATGAAGATGGAAGGTAGTCAGACTAAGATTTTTTTCTTTTGTTTAACTGTAATAATTTTATTTCTATTACTTTTATCTCCTAGTATCGCATTCATTCATGGGGATAAGAACCAACACCAACAAATTGCAATGGCACTACAAGAAGGCAGAGAAGAACAAGAAGAAGAAGATGATAATAAAGCTCTTGAAACTTTTCAAGAGGGATTTTGCGGTCTTGATGCAAAGTCTAACTCTAATGAGTACATAACTGAATATGTACTTCCACAAGCTTGTGAAATGCCATTAGGCATAGCTGTTGACGTTGATAATAAAGAGGTTGATGATAATGACAATAATAATAACGATCAGACAAATATGGTTTGGTATGTATCAACAAAAAAGGGGCTTTTAGGAAGCTATAACATAGAAGAAGACAAATTTGATAAAGAGCATCTAATTCCAAATTGGAAAATGCGTGAAAGCCCACGTGGATTTTCACAGGTATGGGAAATAGAGGTAGACAGCAGAAAAGAAGAAGAAGGAGTAGGAGGAGATGTTTGGTTTACAGATGAGCAACAAAATGCAATATGGAGATATATCAAATCTTCAAAGACATTTGAAATGTACATAATACCAGGTAAATCTGAAGATTTTGGTACAACTTATCCACTATCTATTGAGTTTGATCCAAACAATGAGAATATTATTTACTTTGTTGGTACTTTTTCTCCTTCATTATGGGTTGCAGATATAACTGAAATGAAGAATGGAACATCCGATGGAATTTCTCAAATTCCTATTCCTATTGAGGAAGGATTTAGAGGAATTGACTCTGTTCATATTACTACTGGATCAATTGCATTTGATAATAAAAGAGATGCGATATGGATTTCAGTACTATCATATGCAGCACAGAAAGGTCAGATTTTCAAATATGATTTAGATAAGCAATCTTTTGATGTGTATGATTTGCCTGAGGGGGAGCAAGGATTAAGCTCTCCTTGGGGACTAGTTGTAGATGACATCCATAATGATGGTGATTTATGGATTACAAATCCAGGTACAAGCCTATTTTACAAGTTAGATCCAGATGAAGATAATAATAATATAGCAAAATTTGTAACTTCAAAAACATCTCCTAGGATTTTTGGTGATATAAATACTATTAATAATAATAACAATATTAGCAATATTTACAAAAATAGTTATACTCAACCATCATGGATTAAGAAATCAAATGACGGGTCTATATGGTTTAATGAACAACAAGGAAATAAGATAGCAAGGTTTGATCCTTCAAATATGAAACTAATCGAGTATTGGGTTCCAACACAGAACAGGTTATGGGGTGTCTGTTCTGATGATGATAATAATAACAGCGATAGTAGTAATAATATTATTATTAGCAGTAATAGTAGCAAGCAGACATGTGGTATTGCCAATGTACTACAGTTTTCAATAGGACAAGATCACAATGGTGAAGATTATCAGATTTGGTTTACAGAATGGTCAGAAAATAAGATTGGTAAATTAGAAGTAGACGACGACGACAAAAACTTACCATTTTCAATCACTATTTTTGAATCAGATAAAGAACTAACCACGGAGAGAGGTGAAAGAGAAAAAATTCAAGTCAGAGTTAAAGCAGCAGAGTCACCATCATCTTCTTCTTCTCTTGACAATATTCGTATGATTGCATCAGGAACATTTACCTCTACAGGAGATCTCGGAAATTCTACAGGATATTTTACGGAGCAATCAATTTCAATGGATGCAGGAGAAGAACGAGAGGTTTTATTTACCTTTATACCTTCAGCAGATTTAAAGCCAGGAGATTACGTACTTATGATAGGTGCTGAAAATGACTCTATTTCATACCTGAGAGCAATAAGAATAAGAATTACTTAGTTTTTCCATCTAATTTAAAATATATATATATATATTGTTGGCTGATGTTCTCGCAAACTTTATCTCTCTTTATTTTCCCAGATACGCTTTAGTCAATTATATTGTCATGTATTGTGATGTATTAATGCATATGAGCTATGAACACAACACCATTTTCAAGATTTATCAGGAATGCTATTATAGCAGGATACCTAGCCTTGCATTATCTTGATTATTTATTTGAGTACAATAAACATGCATATGCATATTTCTGAAACAGAAACTTTTTACTAAAATAGTATTTATCAGATAAACATCGCAAGTTTTATGTAGTATATCAGCTCTATATCTTTTGGCCTATTATTATGAAAAAAGAAGCTGCACTTGGTGCTATCATGGTAGCATATACCATGAAAAAGAGACTCCTGATAATCAGTGGTGCTATTATGTTAGCGATTGGATTTATGGGTGCTATTCCTTTTGGTTCTATTGTAATAAATGAGGCAGAGCAACAAGAGTTAGATCCAACAACTCAACGCCCAGAGCCTATTTTCTTTGGATTAATATCTCCATTATATGCTGAAATGGTGTTTATGGCTATAGGTGTTGTTGGGTTTTCATTATTAGTGCTTGGCGGCGCTATGCATCAAGAAGAAGAATCAAAGCAGTTGCGGCAAAAACAACAACGATAATACAACAACAGCATCAATCTCATTCTCTTCCTTTCTTTTATTGACTATTACTATAGCACCCGGATAATGTAGTCAAGTATTATAGACAGGTTTTTACAGAAATTGCCATCTTGTGTTCTATTTCCTTTCTTTCTTTTATTATACTCACTATTACAATTTATCAGATTTAATCTCGTACTTTTTATGGGAAGAAACAGATTTTGTCTGTCCTAAACCAAAGTGATAGAACAATTATGGAACTACGCATCTTGATATAAAAGAAAAATCTAATCTAGAATTATGAGTCTTTTCTAAATGCGTGACCCTATAGTACCGAACCGGCTAATTATACTTGTTCTTATATTGCTGTTGAATACAAGGAGAAGAAACGACACCAATAATCATATTTTATTTGAAAGTAACATACAGGATTGTGTATGATTAACTAAAGAAAATTAAAAGAATGTTAGTGGAGTAGATATATGATTGATTCATTGACTTTTATTGTTTGATAGGAGCTGCATTTATAGTGAAAGTAACGTTGTATGGTTGACTTGATGTAGAATGCATTAAGATGCCAGCACCCTGAAAGTTTACAGTTCCTTCAGTTACATTTTTCATAAGTGTTTTTGGAGCATATTTGTTTCCATTCACATCCCAAACATTTGCAGTAGCACTAACGTTTTGTTGTTGTTGGCCTGTTACATCATCATATGCTATAATATCTACGGGTTTTGATGAATTGAAAGTAACTGTTCCATTGTATACTACACCTTGACTTGCATTTTGTAATTGCACTGCTTGATGAGATTCATGCCCTTTGGCATTATGTGGCATTGATGTGATTTCTCTGAAAGATTCTTGACTGATGTCAATCCTTGGTTAAGCACGATAAGAAAGAAATAAAAAGTTTTCTAAATCAGACTGTTTTATCTAGATTGCTTTATGACTGTAAAACTCGAAGCAATGCTAATTTACTGTAGATAGGTCAACAACTATCTATTTCCAGATATAATTTAAATGACTATTCAATCCATTATTAGAAAAATACATAGGCAAGAGAAACGATACCTTTTAAGTATAGAAAAATGTCTTATCTCTTAAATCTCGTTCTAAAAGAATATCGCACCATGTAACATTGTTCTTCAATGTTTTTATTCACTTGGAATAATAATCATTCCAAGCTATCATGAATTATAACCCATGTAGCTAAAACATAGTTTCAACATTTCAAAATTGAAAACAGAGAATAATATTATGGCTTGATGTCTGTTGTTTGCAGAAAATTTGGATCATATAGATCTCTCTCTTCTTCTTCTAAGATAAATTTGGCTTATTACCAACTCTTAAAAGACGTACATAACAGACATATACTTTTGATTCAATAACTATAATAGGGATAATATAATATGGAAAAAGACGCAATATGGTGTCTTGTATCCATTGAAGAAGAAACGATTGAAGCAAAAATCATACACATAGGTAGAGGTAAATTCAAAATCCTTGATGATGTTAAAGGTGGCAATATATAGAGAAGAAGATAGATGCATCAGATATATTTTATTGTAGACTAAATAGATAGAGTACATATAAGTGCTTGTTATCAATCACACACACTCTTGTAATAGATAATGTCCTCATGACAGAGGTCATTTTTGATCCTGTTTGATTGGCATTTTACTATATATATTTTTAGATCATTTTTGCTGCAGAAGAAGATATTAATAGAGTTTATGGCATAGAAAGAATCTGATTATGTTGAAAAGAATAAATCAGAAATAAACAAGAAAAGGAAACAATAGAAATGACAATAAATACAGTTTTTACTATTCAAAAAACTGTTTTGAGTTATCGAGGATGTATATACTACTATTAACAAGAAGTATCTTTTTGTATTAGAGTATGCTTATGTTCTGGGTAAGACCATAATAATGGAACCTTCTGATATCAAAGAACTATTCATGTATAACCATACAGTAAGACAGAGCTACATCGATGAATTTCAAAAAAATATTCCTTGGCAAGAGATGGTTAGAAATCATGACACAGCATGGCTATCTTTGAAGGATACTTTACTTCATATAATATGGGTTGAAGATACATGGATTAATTACTCCATTCAAGGTTTAGAGGATCCTAACAGGCCATTTAATTACTCCAAATACCAGACATGGAATTCAATAATTGAATATAATTCAAGGA
>JAREAI010000183.1:0-5478 GCA_029240435.1 Nitrososphaeraceae archaeon
ACAGGTAATGTATTAAGCACGTCTGATTGTTTTGCCCAACCCCGTCTGGCTTGACCTATGCCAAATTTCAAAAACGCAAAATGGACAGGATGATGAGCATCTGAATCAATTACAAGTTTGATATTATTTTCAACTGCCATTCTTATATAATCGTCTTTTAGGTCAAGACGGTCATAATGAGCATCAATTTCTAGAACAGTGCCTGTATCTTTTGCTACATCTATCAATTTCAGTATATTAACAGGATAACCTTCTCTTTTATTTATTCGTCTACCTGTAGGATGAAAAATAATATCAACACTAGGATTCTGTGCAGCTTTTATTAGTCTCTCAGTTTGGACTTCAATTGGTTGTGCGAAATTAGAATGGATTGCTGCTCCTACTATGTCAAGTTTGTCTAATACATTATTCGCAATATCAAGCGATCCATCCTTCATTATATTTACTTCGGCAGAGGACAATATTCGAAAATTATTCAATAATATTTGATGATTTTTTTGATCCTGAATATGCTGATTCATTTTTATCTTGTCATTTATTTCTGCGATTTTAGTAGCTTGATCCAGTATTTGTTTTTCGTCAAGTCCATTAGTTAATTTCAAGCTTTTTGTATGGTCTGTGATGGCAACGTATTCAAGTCCAAATTTTTCTTTTGCAGATAATGACATGTCTTCTATAGACATTGTTCCATCGGTATTGTTACTATGAACTTGCAAATCACCCTTCAAGCCATCATATTTTATTAAACTTGGAAGGCTTCCTCTTTTTTTTGCAATTTCAATTTCACCAGTATTCTCACGCATCTCAGGAGGAATCCAATCTAAATCTAGCACTTGATAAACTTCTTCTTCAGTAAAACCTGCAACCCTTTTCTTATCATTGTCAAAGATTCCCCATTCATTTAAGTGAAGACCTTTTGCAAGTGCTATCTTTCGCATTGCAACACCATGTTCTTTGCTCCCGGTAAAGTATTGCAGAGAGGAACCAAAACTTTCTTCAGGAACAACCAACAGATCTGCATCCATTCCATTATTCAGATGTACAAATGTTTTGCTTGGTCCTTTACCAAGGACCTCATCAACCTCAGGCATTTCAACAAAGTAATCCATTACCTTTTCAGGACTATCAGATACTACAACGTAATCAATATCTCCTACTGTTTCTTTCATTCTCCGAAAAGAACCTGCCGCTACAATTCTTTTTACTCCTTGTACATTGGATAGACGAGTTTCTATTTGTTTTACAATAGGATAAACTTCTCCTATAAGATGCCTATCCCTACCTTTCTTGAATATTTGAATCTTTTTTAGAATTGTTTCTTCTTTGTTTTGAGAAAAACCTTGGATATTTCTAAGCCTTCCTTCTGATGCAGCTTTTTCTAGACCTGATAAATCTTTGATTTTTAATTTATCATAAAGAATTTTAATTGTTTTGGGACCAATACCTTCTAGATCATAAAAGTCGTCAATATTTAATGGAGTTGTTGCCTTTAGCTCTTCATAGTACTTTATTTTTCCTGTCATTATATATTCTTCAATTTTTAAGGCAATTGCTTTTCCAATTGATGGTATCTTTTGTAGCCCCTCTAATCCTTCTTTTCTGTATATTTCTTCAATGCTTGTAGACAAACTTGCGATGACGTCAGACGTTCGCTTATATGCTCTAGCTTTAAAAGTTGCATTAACATCATTTCCATTCATTTCTATGATAAATCCAATTTTACGAAATGTCTTTGCTATGGCTGCATTCTTCATAATTTATTATAGTAATATAAAAGGGACAGTAATATGTCTAGATCTAAACCATAGACAATATCTACACAGGATCTATAATACTTCAACTACTACCATACATCGATCATAAACCTATCATATATGACTGGAGTCAATGACCATTAAGTGTTTAAAATCATAACTAGTTAAGTATGCTAAGAATATATTGTGTATGTGATGTGATTATAGTCACTTGTAGTCATAGTCATAGTAGTTACATGTCAAGGCGATAGCAGCTTATACATGTATAATCTATATAATAGAATATCATCATATAGATGTTTAAGTAAACTATCCACAAAATTATAATTAAGGCATAAAGTTGATTGCATTGTTCGATCTTAATGAATGGCCAAAGTATATGGGATGCAAACAAAAAACAAGACTTTCCAACTATAGAAGATATATTTAGAGCTAGGGAATTACTAAATAGAACAACTATTAGAAAAACGCCATTACAGAGATCTAATACATTTTCAAAACTTACTGGTACCAATATTTTCCTCAAACTCGAATCTCTACAGAGAACAGGCTCTTTCAAAGTTCGAGGGGCATCTGTTAAAATTAGTATGCTATCCGAAGAACAGAGAAAATATGGCGTTATTGCTGCATCTGCTGGAAATCATGCGCAAGGAGTTGCATATGCCGCATTAAGAAATAATATTTCATGTACAATTATTATGCCACAGAATGCGTCGCCAGCTAAAGTAGCGGCTACAAAAGCATATGGAGCAAGAGTAGTTTTACGGGGACTAGGTTATGATGAATGCTGGATTGAAGCTCAAGAAATTGCTAAGAAAGAAGGACGCACAATAATTCACGCTTTTGACGATTCTCATGTAATATCAGGCCAGGGAACAATAGGTCTAGAACTATTAGAGGACTTGCCAGAACTTGACCAAGTATATTTGCCAATAGGAGGTGGTGGACTAGCGGCAGGAATTGCTATTGCTATAAAGTCCAAAAAACCCAGCGTGAGAATTATCGGCGTAGAATCTAAAGCTTTTCCTGCAATGAAAGAATCACTTGCAAAAGGTTCTTTGCAAAATATAAAAGCAGGATATACCATTGCTGATGGTATATCTGTAAAGTCTCCTGGCAAATTGACATATGAAATAGCCAATAAATATATAGATGATGTAACATTAGTGGACGATTCTTCAATATTAAAGACTATGTTTTTGCTTATGGAAAGATCTAAAATGGTTATAGAACCTGCGGGGGCTGCAAGTCTAGCATATTTGCTTTCGAATGGCCACCCAAATAAGAATAAGAATGTGGTGTCATTACTCTCGGGTGGGAATGTTGACATGTATTTACTTGGTCAGGTGGTTGCAAAAGGTCTTATGCAGATGGGCAGAATGCTCAAAATTTTTATCCAGTTACAGGACAAGCCAGGAGCACTGAAGACAGTAGTAGATGGTATTGCAGAATTGAACGTTAATATTGTTGAAGTTGTTCACGATAGATTAAGTTCTAACATTTCAGCTGGAACTGCGGGTGTTTATCTGAGCCTTGAAATGGAAAATGAAAAACATGCAGAACGTTTAATCGAGTTTCTAAAGAGTAAATGGTTAGATTTCAGAATAGTTAGCTGACAAAGCTGTATTCTCTGAATCCAGCTTTGTCAGCAGTGCTGCCACCAATCTTTGTTAAGACGAATTCTTGATGAGCATTCAAAAGAAAATTATCGAATTTCCTTTCATTGCCATGAAGTATCTTATATTCTTCCATGGATAACTTTGTTCGTGGCCCAGTTTCTTCTTCAAGATTCATTCGTTTTACAATCTCCTTATATTCTGGCTGTATTATACCACTAAATACCATAGCACTGCTACCACTGCCATAAGATCCGAAACCTACTCTCTTGCTTTCAAGATCTGTCCCTTTTTTGTCTTCAAATTCAAGTAAACTTCTAAATCCCATGTACATTGAAGCAGTGTATAGATTCCCTATAATAGCAGATGCTTCAAGTGAGCTTGCCATTTTATTTTCAAAAACCTCGTTATAAAAAGAGGTTTGCATAAATGCACGTCTGAATTTTTCATCAGCTTTCATAAATTCCTTGTCGGCAAGAATCGATTCAATGGTACCCCTCGAATCTGGTTGGTTTGGCTCTTCCATTCCTACTTCTTTTATAATATGGTTCCAACGTGGAAGATGTCTCCATTCATGCCTTAATAAATAGGCTAATGCCTTTTCACCCATTCTTCTATAAGGAAGATGTACACTGAAAAAGTCAATGTGATCTGTAATAGATTCACCATCCGCAAGTTCAATCAATCCTGTTCTAATAGCCTTTTCTTTATAGCTATCAAATGCTTTCTTTACTTGAATCAAATATAATAGATTAGAATAGTTTCCGTTAACAAGAGGAGTCTCTTTTCCAAAAGGTCTGTAAAAATCATATTCATTCTTGATGATTGTAGAGGCAACTTTTTGATCAAAAGCTAGTAATCTAGGATTATCCTTAACCAGCATGGCAACAGCACCGGCTCCTTGTGTATATTCACCAGCTGAACCGATATCATATTTGGCAATATCGCTTACAATAACAATAGCAGCTTTGCCATTATTCTCCTCTGCTCTGATCCAATTTGCATTATCATATAGTGCATAAGATCCACTGACACATGCAAATTTACATTCAATTCCACCTGCGTGTTCAAAGGAACTTTCTCCATAAACCTGTTCTAACATTCCTATGACAAAAGAATTCATTGCCTTTGATTCATCAAGAGCAGATTCGGTAGCTATATACACTCTCCCTATATGATCTGGATGCAAATTGTTTCTTTGCATTAATTTTAAACATGCATTAGCAGCCATACAGGCTGGATCTTGATTAGTATCAACTAAAGCCATCTTTTTTATTCCGATACCATACTCTAACTTCTGGGGGTCAATTCCCCTTGCCTTGGCAAAATCTTTATAGTCGACATAAAGTTTCGGGATATAGATAGCCAGGTCATCAATCCCAACTGGCATAGGACAGAAACTATATAAATAGACATTTAAACGTATTTCTAATTTGATTTGACAAATGATAGACAATTCATTGACAATAGAAATCCCTATGATCTTTGTATTACTCCCACCAAATCAAATCTTTTGAGATTATTTAGACTATACAGGCACTTCGGAAGAAAGATCCTTTAATTTATCTTGAATAATATTAATAATATTTTATAGTCTGATAGAAGTTATTTCTTTCTGCAATTTTAAAACCGATCTGCTTGACTGCATCTATAATTTTATGTGCAGTAAGTTCGGTCGACCTGGCACCTGTTGCACTCACTACCTCTTCACCGATAAGAGTACCACCAAAATCATCTGCACCATAAGTTAATGCTAACTGAGCCATGCCTATTCCATTTGTTAGCCATGATGATTGGAGATGATCTATTAAACCGTAATACATTATTCTACAAACAGCAATCATTTTCAATAGACCTACGCCTCCTGAAGGATATCTTACCAGTCCGTCCGATTGTATCTGCGTTTTGTTTGGCTCAAAACTCCAAGGAATAAATGCCATAAATCCCCTTGTTTGTTCCTGTAATTGTGCAACTTTTATAATATGCTGCGCTCTCTGCTCCTCAGTTTCAACTGTACCATACATCATTGTGGCTGAAGACTTTATACCAAGTTCGTGAGCCTCTTTCATTATCTGAAGCCATTCTTGGCTCTTTAACTTGAGAGGGCT
>JAREAI010000184.1:0-5468 GCA_029240435.1 Nitrososphaeraceae archaeon
ATCTATCGATATAAAGTTAGAGAACAAGCTAGAGTTAAAGCTATTCTTTCTTTGTATGGTATTTCTTTCATGTATTATTATCATATATCGTTTTTGTTGCTATTCAGAATTGTCTTTGCAAATTCATAGTGCAACAAACTCAAGCACAAAGCATGAGGACAGTCGCCATAACTAGTTGCTTCCTTATCTAGGTTGTATTCATTAGCAACAGCGGTACGTGATGCAATAATGATTTTAGTAAAGAAAGGTATGATAGTTAAGATATCCATTCTCTAGCAAAAGCTTTGTATGGTTTAACAAATCTTTATGCTCTATACTAGAGTGATTGAACTGCTTGAACTGCCATCATTGAGTTCTGGCAATTCCATTTTTTTGGCTTGTTCAATGACTGTTTTTATAGTCTGAACGTTCACCAATCAACCTCTTTAAACATCTGATAAATGAAGGATAAGCTTCGTCAACGTATATCTTTCATTGTTAGAATCAGAAAATCCTCTTCAGCATGCACACATACCACTTTGACTTGACTACTATCTATAACCTGTGTTACTATAATACTAAATGGGCAATTATTAGGGCAAGGTCTATTCCAATACTTTTAGCACCGAAATGATTGATTGCTGTTGTTGTTGTTGTTGATACATTCAAGTTGTATGATCTCTCTTTAGAGATCCTTCAATGTCTTTAGCATGAAATACGTTTCCTCCTGTTATAATATATATTATTGATGTGATTCCCTATCAATAAATTTATTCAATTTATCTATCAAACAAACATTAGCCACTTTTTGCTAAACTTCTTATGTTCTCCATGAACTACCGATTCAAAAAGTATTTTTAAGCGTTGTGTAATTGCACCTGTTTTTCCATCGCCAATGGGCCTATTATCAATTTCTACAACTGACTTTACTTCTGCTGCAGTTCCAGTTAAAAACACTTCATCGGCTAAGTATAATTCATCCCTTGCTGTATCGCGAATTTCATAGGGAATTCTCTTCTCTCTTGCTAGAGTCAATATGCTGTCTCTTGTGATACCATTCAAGGCTCCCGACGATACTGGCGGAGTAATCAAAATGTTATCTTTGACAATGAAAATATTTTCTGCGCTAGCTTCAACAACCATGCCATTTGCATTAAGCATGATCGCTTCATCGAATCCCGATTTTAGTGCTTCTACTCGAGCTAGGGCAGAATTAGCATAATTTGCTGTCGCTTTTGCATGGACAGGCATTGATCTGCTATCGATTCTTGCCCATGAAGAAACCATTATACGTGCGCCATAGTTTTGCTTATCTCCCCTTAAATATTCATCCCACTTCCATAATGCAATTGCCACAGAAACCTTATTAGGCAGAGGGTTAACACCCATCTTGCCATAGCCATAATATGCAATTAGACGAATATAGCATTCTTCTATTTCGTTTGCTTTTATAGTATCAATTACTGCCTCTTGAAGCTGGTCTTTAGAGTATTGGAGATCCATCAAGTATATTTTCCCGCTATCCATTAATCGTCGAATGTGTTCGGGCAATCGAAAAACCGCTTGGCCATTAATGGTTTTGTAACATCGAATTCCTTCAAAAACTCCTGTTCCATAATGTAAACTATGTGTAAGGATATGAATTTTAGCCTCATCCCAATTTACAAGGGATCCATCTATCCATATTTTTCGTTCAGTCATAGTACTTACTACTAGCATGGATTTTGCTTCGATTTGCATGAATTGCCTTTACTGCGTCGGCTACGTTAACACCCTTATCTTCAACAACTATCAAAATTCTTGATGTTTCTTCTTGAGCATCCAGATTCAGAATATTGATATTATGTTCTCCAACTATGCTACTAGCTGTAGAAGCGATTTTTGGCATTCGCCACATCATATCTCCAATCAGAGTAACTACACCTCTTTCATAAACAATCTCTACCTTGGGATAATATGCTCTGAAATGGCGCTCCTGCCTTCTTACATAGTCTGCATCAAGAAAAAGCAATCTTGTAATTTCAGTATCCTCCCGTTTGTAAGGAGATAACTTTATAAAATCATGATATTGTTTATCTTTTTCGAGTGATGCTATCAGATAGGTGGCAGCAATACTCTCCATTCTTACAATCGCACAATTCTTCTTTCCTGTGACAATTTTCACTAGATTATTATCTTTTGTATTTGGTAGAGTTCTCTGAATTATTGTAGTATTGTATGGATTTGTCATGTTTGTTATAACTATTGGAATATCCAGATCATTATCATCAATTTCTTTTATTGCTATGGGATCTATAATCTTCATCCCAAACATTCCTGCTAACTTTGCTTCATTATAAGATAGATGTTTTATGTATTCGAGATCATCTTTTACAATCTTTGGATCTGCACTTAATACCGCATTATCTTTTTCAAAATCTACCTTCGTATTATAATGACCATGTAATAGTATTGCAATATCTGCAGCTGTTCTGTCGGAACCGCCGCGCTCATATGTCGTTTCAAGTCCGTCAACAGTTTTACCGATAAAACCACCTATCGACACAACTTCATTTTGCTCTACCAAATTAATTAGATGATTAAAGTTTTGTCTTGATTCTTCGCTCAAAAAGTTTGCAGCTTCAAAATTATCATCTGTAATTATTGGCCATTTTTCAATACTTACATGATCGGACTTAATACCATAACTTCTCATAACATAGTCCATAAGATAAGAGATTGTAACTTCACCGCTATATGCAAGGGTTCTAGATCTGGTAACATCAACAAAACGCTTATTCTCAGTTGCCTGTTTTAATGAAACTATTACCTGATGGTAGAATTTATCAAGATGTTGAAAGAATTCATTATGAAACTTTTTGATAACATGCTCGTTAGCAATCCGTTCATAAACTTCTCGTAAAACTTCAATCTCTATTGAATTGGACGAGGCATAGTTTCTTCCCACCTTTATTGCAACATCGGTCATGGAAATCACTCTTTCTTCATAATTAACAAGGGGGGCAGAGAAAACAGCAACGATCTTATATTCCTCCTTCATTTGCTTTATCCGATCCATAATTTTCGGAATTAGGACACCGTCTATTCCGAGGGCACTACCGCCAAACTTAGCCACTGTAACATGATTCAATTGATTAATCTCGCTTTGAATGCTACTATCTATACCTATATATTAAATATTGAATATTTTAAATTGTCTTGGCAGCCCTTTCTGCATCAAGCATATGAAAGATAAATTACTCGTATTTACATCGAGTTTCTCGTCAGTAAAACCATTTTATTTTAAAATTCTTCATATTTGTATCCCAACTTATCGGATTAGAGGCTTTTAACTGTTAAATGATGAAAAACATAGGAAATCAAGAGATGATGTATCTATTGCTTTCAAAGATTATCAAGATAAAAATGATATCTAATATTCCCAAACAAATCATCTTCTGTGGGGGTAGTACGATCTCACTTTGATCAAATGGGGAGATTAGTTAAGAATAGAGCAATTCGGATGGATTCTTAGAAGCCTTCAGAGAAGCTTCGTACATGTGCTGGAATGCTTGAAAAGCCTATATTGAAGAGGAACGAAGAAAAAGAAACTTTGATCACTATATGCAAAAGTTCCAATGACTTTATGATGAAGCGATCAAACATTGGCAGAGAAAGAGAATAGACCTTTCGACTCTCAGAAGTTATTAAAATATCGTAAATTTCCTCCCAAGTTTTGTTATATAGTCAGACCATAGCATCATTTGATTTTGGTTCATTGTAATAACATTGAAAGGATTCATGTAGGGATTCCAGAATAAGACCTATTACAGCTTACAGATGCTTATGCTTATGATATACTTCTTATTCATGCTGATGCTATTTCTGTTACCTCAGAGAGTAACATTATACCAAGGTTGTCTTTCTTTTAGTATTCAAATCACACGTGTATAATAATATAAGTTACTTAGGTATCTTCTCAATTTATTATTTAATAACCTCTTAAACTTTAACTATCTCTTCCTACTAACTTTATTTAGCTATTAAGGTACTGCTATTGTAATAATATGACCGATATATTTCATAGAAATTGGTCTGACCTATGCCCTGCAAATTATATAGTGCTAATTATCAAATAGGTTTTCATCCTGTGGCCTTATAATTAGATAATTCTAAAAATAAAAAATATCTTTCAATAGATAAAGTTATATTCTTATAACCATTATGTGCTGATAACAATTCACAACGACCAGCGTATGGTAAATCGCACCCGCATAATTATTCCTTTATAATGAAAAATAGTTTGTGTCAATACAGTGATAATATCTGCTTAGATTGACAGTTACTATTATATTCTAATTTTCACAATATTATTTGATACTGGTGTTGTTTTTTGATAAATTATCAGAGATTCTATATAATGAGATACCTGAAACAACATCTGCATATTCCAAAGTTATGATAAACATTGACCAATTTAATATTGGCCAGAGTTATGTTACAGCAAAGGTGCAAAATAGATATGGAAATATAATTAACATCAATATTGAAGGTGGACGGAATGGTATTGAACTACAAGATGAGCTTTTCAATATAAAAGGGAAAAGCCTAAGCGTTGCATATCTAATAACAAAGATTAAAGATGAAAATAATATCTTGGTCAGAAAACTACCTATAATAGGGCGGAAAGACTGGCTTTTAATTTACGATGATACTTTTTTTCTTATGGCAGTAAAAGATGCTTATGATGAAATTGAAATTCTTGCTATATGACACAGTAGGAAGGATTGATCTATCAGGAAATTAGTACTAGAATAAAGTATTACTGAAGCCAGGTCTTAATGGGTAACTTGATAAAAGAGTAAAGAAAAGCTTTGAATAAGTAAATAAAAAATATAGTTTATATGAAATGTGCTTGTTGTGGCGGTGACATGTTAGTGGATAAGGAATTAGGAAAGATAATGATTTATAAATGCAGAGAATGTGGTCTTAGTAATACTGAGTTAAAGAAAAAAAACAATACTTGACACCTATAAATAATGTAGAGTGATAAAAAGCAAACACATCCAATCTAATTCAGCACAGAAGTAAAGATGGATTACTTATGGTTGATTATAGTAGCCAATGGAGATAGAAAAGAAAAACATGGAACGACAATAGACTAGAACCTAGTTAGAAGGCATAAATGAAAAGAGAAATATCAGGCTTGAAATTGTTAATTAATTTATCTTCAACTTTGTAGTGTAGAATAAGATCCAGTAAATCAAGAATTGATATAAAATTTGTCATATTTTACTATGTAAATTAAATTATGTAAAACCAAATTGCCTATTTCTAAGATATGGTCATATTATCTATTACGCTCTTTGTGTTTACTAGCTGTGATTCTTAGCATCTCAGCTATTCATTTCTTTTGTTAGCACTAGTCATATATCTTACCACTAGTTTATATATTATGGACGTATAAACTGTTCTATGAATATAAAAAATAAAATACCATGGACTTTGGT
>JAREAI010000185.1:0-7982 GCA_029240435.1 Nitrososphaeraceae archaeon
TTCGTGTAGTATCTATAAGGAGAGATCCGCTTCCATGCATTGGGGTTTCATGTAATCCAAAATCACCTGACTTTAGTGCCTTCAAAATGTCATTTAGAATTTTCCCACCAATACTTATGAAGCCCTTTGAGCTAAGCCATTTCTGAGAATCTTTTAGATAGCCTCTTTGTATTAGTTGAGTCACAATGGGCATTCCTAAATCCTCTCGATCCTCATCATTTGTTTTCGTAGTTTGTCCCTTTTTAACTCCTTGTTTAGCACTATCAGAATATTCTGGTTCGTTTGAGATAACATCTTTCAAGATCTGTTCTAGTTGTTGCAAATTAGGAGTCCGTTCTCTTAGGGATTCCCGTCCAATGGCTTGAAGTAACTTTTCCAGCATTTCATTAGGGATATCTTGAGAGTCATGATCTTTACTTTTGGTATGATTTTGATCTTCGCTCTCTTCAGCAGAAAGATAAGCAAATTCTTTCGTTCCCCTGCTACTTTTAGTATGTAGAGACATAGCTATTATCCTTTTTATTTAACAAAGGTGGTTGAATCCATCTGAATCCCTCCAGAATTACCTCAGTAACAGATGCAGTAAACTCACCATCCAAGTCATGTACAATAGACAAACTTTCCGTGTTTATTCCAAGATCTTTCGCTTTATTCACAAATTCTTTGTGCTCTTCTTTTACAGTAGTAATAGTATCGTTTATAATCTGTTTTAAGCCGGGAAATTTTGCCAATTGCGATTCATAGTCCGTAGAATCAGATCCCTTAGCCCCCAGAATTACTTGAGAAACCAAAAATTCCTTATTCTTTGCAAACTCATTTTTTAATTTTGTTTTTTGTTCTAGGGATAAGTTTTGAACATATTCAAGAGAAACATCTTTTATTGCATTTTCAATAATTGAATCTAATACATTCATTCTATTCTGGTAATTATCTTCTATTTCAGACAATTCAAATTTGGCCGATTGCTGTATGCTATGAATATCGCAAAACCTTGGTACAGCTTTTACATAATGCAATACCGATCTAGTTCGTTCTGCCTCGCCAATCATAGCTTCCATTGAATGCACTGCCATTCGCACGCTTACGCCTTTATCATGGTTGATTTCATGATGAGACCTGGCTAATTGTGTTATCTTACTAATGGTCCTTAGAATAAATATTGGAAGAAATACGTTTTTAATATCTGCAATTCTTATTTCTTGAGCGATAATAAGCATCTCATGAATAACATTTCTGGGGTAATGAGTAGATATGTGACTTCGAAGTCTATCGAACAATGGTTCTATGATTTTTCCTGAATGAGTATAATCTACAGGGTTTGCAGTTGCAATGATTTTGACATCAGGCTTGAATATCACGGGATAAGATCCTGTTGTAAATTTGCCCTCTTGTAAAACGCTCAGTAATGCGACCTGCTTTCGCGGATCGAGTACAGGAAGCTCATCAATGCATAGAATACCATGACGCGCCTGTAATAACTGACCTGGAGAATATGATGCTATGTCATACAATTCAACGCCCTTCTTAGCAATTTTAATTGCGTCGATCTGTCCTACTAGGTCTTTAACAGAAATATCAGGAGTAGCCAAGACGTATCTATATCTATCAGCACCGTCGATCCAATCTATTTTTGTATCCAACTTGTTATTTCTAATAATATCCTCGCACTCTTTAGAGACATTAAATTCTGGAGAAGTACGAGCAATTTCAGATTCAGTAAGTAATGAAATTAGCTGACCTTCTGGTATTGAAGTGGGTATATCATTTGTAATTGTTCCACGGACTGTGGGAATTGGTGAAAGCAGATTCTTCGAGACAGATTCTGCAATTTTCGTCTTTGCCTGTCCTATCTGGCCTACAAAAAGCATATCATGTCCAGATAGAATTGACCTATTTACGGAAGGAATTACATCGTCTTCATAACCAATAATACCAGAATAAGGATGTTCCTCTTTTTTCAATCTTATGATGAGGTTACCCCGCATTTGTTGTTCAACTGAAACATGTTTATAATTGATCTTTAGTAGATCTTCTAAAGTATTGATCTGCTTATAGTCTTCAGGAACTCCTGGCATTAATTCAGTATATTTTGGTTTAGATGCATAGGAATGATGTACAATATCTTCTATATTTTTAGAATTCATGAATTACTAGATTTCGCTTCTGTGACAAATTTAAACATTATCAATTGAGGATTAGCAGTATTCTAATGCGTGGGTAAGAAAATTATACAACCGCTTTATCTATTGCGTTTTAGGAGATCTTACTTGCATTTGCATTCTGTAAATTATTTCTTTATATTTTATATGTTATTAAACGATTTTTATAGTTATTCTATTTCACTCAAATCCTATATCCCAAAGCATCTTTGTCTTATTTCTGGCGATATCTATCTGATTGGAGACAGTTTATATTTGTATAATCATCTAGGATAATCAGAGATAGATAATTAAAAAATATAAAAAATATATATAGGCTTGGGAATCAAAGGATATATCCCATAGTGAGTTTTAATTATATGCACAAATAATTAAAAATAACATTTCTATATTCTTTTTTCTTGAAGTATTATATAGTTTGGTAGACGTTGTGACGTATTATTCTTCTGCCAATCGAGTATGGTTTTTATTAAGGAATCTTCTTCAATTTTTTTGATTTGTCAGCAGCAGAGTATAAACACATCCTTAGAATTGCTGGAAAGGATATTGAAATAGCAGGGTAGGTTTCCTAACGGATAGGGAATTAACAGATATTGAAGCGGCTATAAGAGATCCCTCAAAAGCGAGAATGCCAGAATGGTATCTGAATAGGAGAAAAGACATGGATACAGGTTCTGATAGACACTTGATTACATCAGATCTCGATTTTATGATTTCTAATGATATTGATCGAGAAAAGACTATTTTTAGTTGGCGTGGTTATAGACATATGTTTGGTTTAAGGGTTAGAGGCCAGTGTACAAGAACTACTGGAAGAAAAGGTGGTGCAGTAGGAGTGAAAAAAGTTGGCAAACCTATGCCTTCGGCTGTGTCGAGCACTCCGAGTAAGAGTACTAGTCCAGCAGTTGCATCTGCAACGGGCGGAGTTGCGAGTAGCACGAAACCAGCGGAAGGTGCAGCAGTTGAAGAGAATACAAATTCAACAGCGCCTAAGAAATAAAGGTAGATGAGAAATGGGAGATCCTCGTAAATCTAAAAAAAGGTTTCACAGACCAAGAAGGATTTGGACTACTGACCAACTTAATTCAGAACTTTACATAGTAGGTTCATACGGTCTGCGCAATAAGCGAGAATTATGGCGAGCACAGACAGAAGTCGCGAGACTCAGAAATCAGGCCCGTGCATTACTTGCTATTCCAGCAGAAGTAAGACACGAGAAAGAAGCACAGTTGTTAAATTTCCTAAATAGGCAGGGACTTGTTAATGAATATGCAAGTCTTGATGATGTCTTGAACCTCAAGATCGAAGATCTCCTTGATAGAAGACTTCAGACAATAGTTATGAAAAAGAATGGCTCTAAATCGCCTCATCAAGCACGGCAAATGGTCGTACATAAGCATGTATCTATTGGCAACAGATTCGTCAATATACCGGGTTATCTAGTAAAAAGAGAAGAAGAATCCCAGATTTTATTGCATATGGCCGTTGGCACTCCATCTCAGCCACAATAATTCAAATCAAATATTCTATCAGTAATTTTAAAATTAGATCCAAGTTTAAAGGCAAAGTGCTCTAGGCTCAATAGAATAAACACTAGTCTAACGAACCTTTATTATTAAGTAGATTAAGTGATGAGTCTAATTTTTAAGATATGTGGAAACTTGTAACATCAAATTTATCTATTAAAATAATTTATCACTGCTGCTAAAATCTGTTTATCATTTACTTGGTTGCTCTTGGTCATTGTTATAATTTTGGGTTAATGAATATATCGGTCCTTCTGTTATACCATATACATTAGTGCTACTCACTCTGTTGGTGATAAATATCATATTTGATAAAGTTAGTATGAAATTCATTCCAAATAAAGCTCAAAGATAGATCAACTGCAACAAATCTTCTATATGAAGAATTACTAAAGGATGTAATAAAAAAGAGTAAGAAGAGAAGAGAAGAAAGAAAAGGCTCTATTCTTTTGGAAGTAAGTGACTAATTATAGATATACAACTATAAAAGTAGAGAATAGAGAAAGCAAAAAAGGTAAAAGATTATAGAAAGCGTGGCGATTCACTATCTGATGTGATAGAAAAACTACTCAACTATTATGAGGCAAAGGAAGGAAAACCACAGAAAAAACTAAAATTATAAAAACTAGTAACATTTAGTGTATTCAACAAACGAACCAAGTTCATGAACTTTCATGAACGGGGTTCACATTTTTTATACCACTCTTTTTTGACTGATTTACATTGACAAAGTTATAATACATAGTGACATCTAGACTTCGATCTCTGAAAACGTTACCAATGAATAGAAACAAACAAAGAAAACTACTGTTGGTTTTAAAGTAAAGACACATAAACACAATGTATTTAAGCAATATGCAAATATTTTCTGCAACCGACAAATATAAGATACAAACACAAAAGAATACAGGCGACTCTTAGAACAACCTCGTTCGTATGCTTATCGGAAATGCAACTTATGCCTGATACAGTATTAGTACATTATGCAGACACAGTATCCACAACAAAAAAAGGGACAAAGTAACTCTCTACTAAAAAAGACAGAGATAAAGTAGCAATATCCGGACGACAACTATACTGAAGAGGAAGTATGTGAGGCTAGGTAGAAGAGAACTAGAATGACAACATGAACAAGTATAAGATGATGAATAGTCACGTGGGCCCACAAAGATAGAGGATTATCCACCCGCGCCGCAAAGAGTAGGCAACATTGACCTATATCCTCATACCTCTTTTCTATAAGTTCCTTTATAATTTCCAAAGTGGCCATATTTTGCCATTTGTCTATATGTACACGGAATCAAATCTACACAGCTCCCGTAACTTCCAATACTCTGTAATACTTAATTGCTCTGATTGTCTAACATTTAATGCTATGGCTGCTTGTAGTGGCGTATTTCCATTTGAAAACAGTTCATGGGTGTTGTTGGAAAATTACGAGGAAGATGGTTGTTGATTTTTAGTTATATATAAAAGAAAAATATTAGCCAAGCTTATTGAGTTCATTATATGATCTTCCCCATCAAACAATTAAGATGAGAACTCATATTCAAGCCGTTTAATTGATATTAATATGAAATTGAAAAATAGAGCCTCATCGAATCTGCTGTCGTTTGCTCTAGCGTCTATGAAGGCTCGAAAGCAGTAATATATTGCATATGCTATCGTCTGCTTGTATCCATTAACAAATTAGTGAATTCCTCTATAATATATAATAATAACAATTCTATAATACTATGTTATTAATTTTCTTTCTTTTTTTGCTGGATGGTTGTTGAAAGATTAAATATACCTTATAATGGTATAGAACTCTTTTTAATAACGGTTTTAAGACTCGTAATGAAATAAGGTAGTTGTGTGTTCTATTATCGGTTATACAGGAAGATTATTTGCAGCTCCCATCCTGGTTCAAAGCTTAAAAAGGATGGAATATAGAGGATATGATAGCGTCGGTATTGCTACCATAAATAATGGTAAAATACTTATACGAAAGGGAATAGGCAAGGTTGCGGAAGTAAACGAATCGTTAGATCTGGGGCATTTGCCAGGACAAATAGGCATAGGTCATACTAGGTGGGCAACCCATGGAGGGGTTACTGATAAAAATGCGCATCCACATTCTGGATGTACGGATGATATTGCAGTTGTTCATAATGGAATTATCGAGAATTACAGCGAATTAAAAGCAGAATTGATTGGTCTTGGACACAAGTTTAAGAGCCAGACAGATAGTGAGGTTATTGCGCATTTACTTGAACTGCATTATTCATCACATAGAGATATAAGGCAAGCAATGATAGAAACGTGTAAAAAATTAAGCGGTACCTATGCATTTGTTGCTGTTTTTGAAGATGGCACCGTTAGCGGCGCTAGATATGATGAACCGCTTATAATCGGAATAGTAGACTCTGGATGTTTTATTTCAAGTGATGTTCTTGGATTTATAGAATATACAGATAAAGCTATTTTTCTTGACAACAGGGACATCGTAGTTAGCAATAGAGACAGATTAGAGTTATTCGATTTCGACGGCAACTCTGTTACACGCCCTATTACACAAGTAGCTTGGGAACTAGGAGCAGCAGAGAAAGGTAAATACACACATCATACATTGAAAGAAATTCATGAACAAATACAGACAATAATAGAAGCTGGGAATCAGAACAATGAAAAATTACATAGTTTTTGTGATATTTTATCAAATGCAAAAAACCTATACATTACTGGTAGTGGGACGAGTTACCACTCAGCATTAATTGCGAAGCACTTGTTTTCCAGATTTGCTAAAATTCGTTGTGAGACAATAATGTCAAGTGAGTTTCAATATATGCTTGATGTTGTCGATGACAAATCGGTGCTAATTGCAATTTCTCAGAGTGGCGAAACAGCCGACGTTTTGCAGGCGGTTAAAATAGCTAGGCAGATGGGATCAAAAATACTCTCAGTTGTCAATATTCCTACCTCATCCGTAGCCAGAATCAGTGATTCTTTTCTCAGCGTAAACTGTGGTCCAGAGATTGGTGTAGCAGCAACAAAAAGTTTTACTGGGCAACTTTCAATTCTCTACAGCATTATAGACACATTGTGCAATGGTTGCGTTGGAATTTCTGGAGATAAATCAGAAATCATCAAGGCCATAAAGCTCGTGCTTGATGATGAATTAAAAATTGCAAAAATAGCAGATACTATGGAAGATGTAAAGGATATTTACATTCTAGGAAGATCATTACATTATCCTATATCTCTTGAAGGAGCATTAAAAATTAAGGAATTGGCATACATTCATGCAGAGGGTATACCTGCTGGCGAAATAAAACATGGCCCACTTGCACTAATAGAAAAAAATACTATTGTAATAGTAATTAACCCTACAGATGCTACATATAACAGTACTATCTCCAGTGCTTATGAAATAAAAGCAAGGGGAGCGACAGTTATCGGCATCTCTGATAAAATGGACGAAGTATATGATCACTTCATCAAAATAGCGAAAGTCAGGGATCCTCTCTTTCCTCTGGTAGAGGTCATTCCATTACAGATTTTAGCTTATTATCTGGCGTTAAAGAAAAAGGCGGATCCTGACTACCCGCGTAATTTAGCAAAATCTGTCACTGTAAGATAGAGATTCTAATTTCAAATTTTTAATTAAAAACATGATGATAATACATCTATATATATATAAATATACATACATATACATACATAAAGAAGATTATAGATTACATTTTTTTAACACAAATTTAAAAAATATAATTGAACAATATTAAACTATGAAGGTATAAAGACATTAGAAAATCTGATTAAGAAAATATACATATATTATTATCTAATCCACATTGTATAAGACTACCAGTGGGCATTAAGATAGTAGTAATAATGAACATCTGCAATTTGGATATATCCACTTCTGTTAGTTGAGTACAGTTGTATAGTAGTGTCACAATCAAGACCAAATGTGAAATCAAACAAACCTTAAGTATTGTTGATTAACTTGTCAAAAGTCAACTATGTAAAAGTTTTCGATAAAGATAGAAAGCATAACCATATAATCATTGAAGGTAGCTAGATGCTTCGTGGACTCTGGCAACTGTAGAGACATCATTGCCTTTTTAATATCTAGTGATTTGGTCCTCTCTTGGTAAAGGATTAACAAGATATAAAATTTTTATAATTTATATAATATGAACCGACAAATCTATTGCATAATATTTGTTACATTATTTCGATTGATTTCTCATTAAATCCTTTAGATATAAGCATACTCTTAACTGACTCTCTATGATCACCTTGCAAAACA
>JAREAI010000023.1:0-19713 GCA_029240435.1 Nitrososphaeraceae archaeon
AGTACTAAGACTAGCTGAGTCTAAAGGAACTATGAAACCAATGGTATATAATATAGATAAAAGTCAGGATCAAGAAATTGCTCTTGCAAAGCTAGAATCTATGTATATATCTATTGACAAACTTACGGAAGAGCAGAAGATATATTTAGAAGGATTTAGCGAAGGTACATAGAGATTTATCATCTACAGAACAAATCTGTATATATACATATAAATATATATATACATATTAATCTGATGCGGAGAATATTTTGATCCCATCCTTCTTTTGGTTATAACAAATATACATTATCTGAAGATTTGAAATCAACTATATGTTCTATTTCACTTATTGCGAAATTGCCTTTTACTCAATTCAAATAAGTAAACTCATCAACAATTTTCATTTACTCTTTATAATGTGATAGATAATTCTTTGTAATTTTGCTAATAACCCCTATCGTATACTTCTTTGACATGAAGGAAAAATTTCTTTATTGAGTCTACTCCACAGATTCTGACTTCGGCGTCGAATCTGTCTAAATGTCTTTTCTAATTTATGCTTTAGCAAATTACAATAATTCGCTAATTCTCTTTATTCACCATTATGTAATACCTTATCTTTTAATTATTTGTATTTGAAACTATGCCAGTTAAACAATTAAAAACCTGAGTCAAACAGAAAGATATTATTAAAAATCAACTTTAATCGTTACTTACAACAATATAATATATATTTTATGAACTAAAGAAGTATCTGAAATATTAAGTGCACTATTTTATTCTTTCTTCTTACATTATTTTTCCTGTATAGTTGGTAATATTACACAAAAAGAAGAAAAATATAATCAGCTAGTGGTTACCCAGTAAACACATCTGCTATCTCTATTCTTCTTTGGATTCCTTTTCGTCTGTAGAAACTCCTACAGTTGTTTTCGTCAGGTGGCTACCATGTCTAGTTGTGTATTTTCCCTTAGTCTTTTCGTCTTCGGAATATGTTCCTTCTGTAGATTCTTCTTCTTTAGACATTATATAGAATAGATCCGAATACTATTTAGTAATTGTATTGTAATACAACGAAAAGGCATTGATATAAGTATTAATTATTATCTGTGTCTGTTAAATAATCCATAACTAGCCGAGTGGATCATCTAATAACATAAAGCACTTAAAAGTAAACAGGGAGAAGCAGCTTTTATAGTCTAGCCAGAAGAGTCAAAAACTGTCAGCCATAATAACGCTTACTCAAATTATTGGTTGTATTCATATTTTATATGACTACTACTTATTTGACCGTATAAAATTATGCATTGCTATAGTCTTATTCTTAACCTTATATTATCGCCTAAATAATGCATACAATAAGTACTATGGAATAATGCTAAAATGCCTTTATAACATCAATATAACGAAACATCACGATATGTTAAGAAATGATCATATAAATTGACCATTGATTAAATCTAGTTTCTCTATAGTATACTATAGTCTATATAGAATATATTGAGATAATACTTATGGATCTCAACATATAACTAATTGATGGTTTTTACATCTTCGACAGGCACAACCAATATTCATGTATCTAGCATTCAACCACTTTCTGAGAAGATCAAGAACCTTCAGATTATATCCTGTGATATATGTAATGGAAGAAAAGCATCATACGATGTGTTTATCGAGGGCATAATTTCTGGGATAGTATTCCTAAAAAGATATTGTGAAAGTTGTGTAAAAGCCATTAAGTAATGCTAACGACTAATCAAATTTGTTATGATTATCAGAGCCAAGGCTGCTACTGCAGCGCTGGCAGGTATGGTTATTATCCATGCATAAATAAGGTTTTTTCCTACTCCCCATCTAACTGCTGAAAACCTTTTTGTCGCACCTGCTCCCATTATAGCTCCTGAAATAGCATGAGTAGTACTAACAGGAATTCCAAACCACGCCATAGATGTTAGGATTGCTCCACCACCTGTTTCTGCACAAAATCCCTGATAAGGGCGCAGGTTAGTTAAACGGAATGCCATCGTTTTCACTATTCTCCATCCGCCAAAGAAGGTTCCCAATGCAATTGCAGCTGCTGCTCCTAATATTACCCATAAAGGTACAACAAATGATTCTGAATCTACCAGTCCACCTGCAATAAGCAAAGCCGTTATAATACCCATGGTTTTTTGTCCATCATTGGCTCCGTGTGTCAGGGAAAAGAAGATCGATGAACCAATCTGCAATTTGCCAAAAATTCTGTTAACTTTTGATGCTTTAGATCGTTGCAAATAATACATGATAATTATAGCAAAAGCAAAAGCTAATGCAAAGCCAACTATTGGTGATACAACCATAAACATCAATGTTTTTTCAATTCCCGATACTACTATGGCCTCGAGTCCGCCCGCTATCAATGCGGAACCAAGAAGACCACCAATGAGTGCATGACTGCTTGAAGAAGGAATTCCAAAGTACCAGGTGATCAAATCCCATACAATTGCGCCTATTAATCCAGCAAGAATAACGTATGTGGTTGAAAACTCTGGCTGTATGATGCCCTTGCCAACTGTAGCTGCTACAGCAGTACCAAATACAAATGGTCCAGTAAAATTTGCAATGGCAGCCATACTTACGGCATAAAGTGGCTTTAGTACCCTAGTTCCTACAATAGTTGCTATAGCGTTTGCTGAATCATGAAATCCATTTACAAAATCAAAGAACAGAGCTGCTGCTATTGCTCCAAATATAATGATAATCCCGGGCTCTTCTACCAAGTATATCACTTTTAACCATATTTTAAGGCTATGTCTTCAACAATGTCTGCAACTTCTTGACATCGGTCAAGAGAACCTTCAAGTGTCTCATAAATTTCTTTTAATTTTATAATCTCTATTGCATTGTCTGTTTCAAATAATTCTGCAATGGCAGTACGATATATCTTATCTCCTTCATGTTCATACCGTTTTATACCACGACAACGCTCAACTAACTCATTAGCATTCTTTAACTTTCTTATTTGTGTCATTAACAGGTAAATTTCTTGAGATGCCGAAAGCAATATCTTTGCAAGTTCTAACATATATGGTGTAGGCTCTCGTATTTTAAAGAGCACAAATCTATCGGATGTTCCATCAGTATAGTTTAAAACTTCATCTATTGCACTAGCGAGTCTAGAAATATCTTCGCGGTCTAATGGAGTTACAAATGTCTGCGCTAGAATAGTAAATAATTTATGAGCGATTTGATCTCCTTCGTGTTCTAGATCCTTAATCTTGGAATTACGTTCGGCAACCATATTAAAATCAGTAACAAGTTCAAATAGAGATGACGTCGCCTTTACTAAATTTGCACCTTGACTTTCTAACATATCAGTAATGGTCTTGTCATTGGCACGTACCCATGAAAGCCAGCCCTTGCTCATACAAATTGCAGAATTTCAAGAGAAATATAATGCATCCTATAAAGAATAGAAGACTATCTAGTTTATTCTCCTTTTACATTAGCCTGTCTGTCTTTAATTGAACATATTATACTCTTAGCTATAAAAAATGTGATAACGCATTGGGACATACAAGTTAATGACAAAGAAGAAGAAGTAATGCAGATTTTGTATGGATATGGTGGTTGGTCATACATAAAAAATTGTATGGTATTTACTGCTTGCCTCATAACGCAGATGAGGAGCTAAACCTTTGTTTCAGATAGTCCAACGCTCTTGTATAACATTCTTATGCATTCTGAATACGTTCTATATTTGAATTTTATTTCTTCTACTGGGATATCTTTAATTAAATGATCCTTTGCTGTATCAATTTTGTATTTTTTAGCAATATCATCTAGAATTGTATTAACTGTAGAATTTCTATATGATTCAACAATCAGCTTGCTCACAATATACACTGCAATCACGCAGTATTTATCAAATTATCCTTGTTATTATAGGTAAATTCTATGTTAGATATTTGCTGTCTATTACTTCTTAATTTCTTGTCAAATTTCAGGTATAAGCAGAATAGTTTAAATGATTATAATATATTTTACTTTGCCTTTGTTATATTTACCATCACATCTTAAATCTAATCTGTTAGAAGAGACAGCACAGAGAAGACCAAGAATTTTTAACCTTGTCTAATTCTATTTCGAACCTACTATCTTATTTTTGTTGCTAAATATTCCGCTCCATCTTTTTGATTCAGATTTTGTTACTGTAAGAGAATGAGGAATAACTGAGACTCTTTCCATAGTAGGGATTTTGGAACGAATTGCCATTTCTATTTCTATTGATAATAATTCTACGTCTGTTAATGGTTTGTTACCATCGACTTCCATATGGACTTCTGCTTGAGCAACCATTCCTGATGAACGCAAAAGTACAGATCTGACTCTAATGTTTTCATGTTTAAATCTTTCTTCGACGATTCTTTTGACAAGTTCGGTAACCTTAGGGTTCTGCCAAGCATCTACAAGAATTAACGATGATTGTTTGAGTGAAATATAGGAGACAGAGAAGATATATCCTGCGATTATCATACCACCAATAGCATCCATTTGTAGAAATCCAAATTGGCTTGCAATTAATACGCTAAAAAAACCAATCACTGAAGCTGAACCATCTTTTATTGAATTCTTGGCATCAGTTTTTAATGAGAGCAGGTCATACTTGTTTGCAATAACTCGCATTTGAAACGCTCTGTGTAAAGATATGGCACCAGCCGCTGCTAAAACAATCATGGTGAAAATAGGCTGCTTGATTTCTCGTGGATGTATTAATGCTTCATAAGAGTGGTAAAATATAATGCATCCAATGATAATCATTCCAATCGCAGCCATCATTGCTGCAAAACTTTCAACCTTATGGTAACCAAAGTGAAATTTTTTATCTGCAGGGCGATGAGCAATACGTAAACCCAATAATACAATAAAAGAAATCATGGCATCAGATAGCGAGTCTATGCCGTCAGCAGTGGCAACTACACTGCCACTTACATGCCCCGTAACCAGCTCTACAATTCCAATGCCGATTAAAGTTATAACAGAGATCCTTGCAATCTTTTGACCTGCTAAAATTCCTTCATTTACTAGATTAGAAGAAGACTTTTTAACAACCTGTGAATCAGATATATTTGAAGCATCAGCATTCTTGCTGTCTGTATCATCCATATTATAGCGTTAATGAAGTTTATCAATTATGATATTTAAACTCATTCTATTTTCAGATTATATAGAATCTAACGAAAATTTACTCGATATTTATATAATAGTATTATTAATTTCAAATTTTTATTTATTATACTAACTTGTACTCCAGTAAAATTGACATATTGTAATAGAGCCGCTAGAAGATGCCACACTCTTTATTTTCAGTAGAATAAAAAACGCCTACATCAAAAGCAGGTTAGGTTTATAGATTTGACCCCTATTCTAACCTAAACAAGTGTGGCCTGCAAACTTAATAAACATATCAACTCTTAAGTGTCATCTTTCTAAAATATTGATAAATTATATGACACCAACCTAAATATCGCACGACAACGGCAAGTTGTATCAAGATCCTAATAACAGTCGAAAGAATTATTAGTTAATGCAAAAGTATTATAGCCCTTATTGTCTTTAATGTATTATGAGTAAGATATCAACTATGCTTCTCCTAACAGCACTAGCTGTTGGAATAATTTCTCTATCCATAGACTCTACAGCAATCTTTGCGCAGACTGCCACATCCATCTCCATAGTTCCAGGATCTTCAGCTCCTAACAATCCAAAGTTCTATGACCCATCGCCAGCGAATGTAGCAGTAGGTACTACTGTCACATGGACAAACGACGATGCTACTTTACACACAGTCTATTCAGGATTACCATCCGACCCACAACAGGGCCAATTATTTCAGTCTGATTTTATGACTAAAGGGAAAACCTTTTCACATACATTTGACACTGCGGGAACTTTTGACTACTATTGTACTTTGCATCCGTTCATGATAGGGCAAGTAGTAGTAAAATAGACAAACACATCCTTCCTTTTTAATTTCTTTTTTTCTTTATGTTATAATTTTAATCCTATACTAAACTTAATACTCAAATTATTCCATAGGATAAATTGTAGAAGTTGACAAATTGATAAGTATCATCAGTATTTTCTTCTTCTTCTTCTAGTATAATGAATTGGTTTATCAGCTATAACGTAAAATAAATATAATAAAGGAATCTGGATGCATATATCTTAAGTTAAATATATTCAAAGACAATGTACACAAGAAAAAGACGATTGATATATCTAATAAATTACCTTTACTATAACAATGATTAATACATATTCTGCTCAGAGTATGTACTCCATATCAATAACTAATTACAATGATCTATCATATCAGATTGTAATAAAGAAGATAACGAATTCAAAACAGACCTAAATATTCTCCTTTAAAAAATAATATGAAATTAAATAATCCAATTCTAATTATAGGTATTTCAGGGCAAGTTTGATAAGGCTAAAAAATACTATCTATAGAGAAGCTTCATATGGATATGTATATAGCAGAGTGTTTTGATGCTGAATATATATTCATGACATGATTTACTGAGATAAAAATTGTCATATCTATCGATTGTATGTGGAACAAGGTGGATAAGTGTATGTATAACTATCGTAGAAAAGGCCTCAATATATTGTAATTTCTTGCCTTGAAACACTAGAAATCAAAGTTTGACAGAAAGAGCTGAGAGTCTAATTAAATTAAGTTGTAAAATATATAAGCTTAATGAAACGACAATTATATTTGTCTAAGTAACTAAAATGTTATAAATAATCAATCAGTAATTAAAATCAAATCACAATTTATTTATTTACTTATTTATTGAAATTACAAGAGAAGCAAAAAAGTGGATTAACATCATTTTTACAATTAGTATCATTTAATATAATTAAAATAAAATGATAATTTTTTCTGATAGTAGTGCTACCATCAGAGTTATCCTGAAGGTGTTGTCATATTTGGGTCAGTACCAGTTTGTTCTTTTTGCAAGTCTGCTAATCCAGTAGCTTCATCAGTCACTTCAGTATTATTTGTGAGTGCTTCAGTGTTGCCTTGAGTAAGGTTTTCTATTTCGCTGGCTGTTGTAGCTCCACCCGTAACATTTCCACCAGCTCCTCCTCCTGTTGCATTTCCACCAGCTCCTCCTCCTGTTGCATTTCCACCAGCTCCATTAGCAGTTGTATTTGTTTGTGCGAATACGGATCCAAGAGGTCCTACGGCTATTAACATGATACCTAAAGCCATAGCTAAAGTAACGACTGTATATGATTGTTTCATCAATAAAGCAGATGTCCTACAATTACTTAACACTTTCCACTCTAAAATATGAAGTTTGAATATCCCTTCTCGACAAAGAATGGATTCATGGTAGCTCTAAATTTAAATTTAACTTATAATTTATTAATAACAAATGATCTTTCTAATGGAATTCTAATAAAAGAAGATTAAATATAAATAAAAGCAATTGATTATATCATTTATATATATAAATTATCCACATGCCAAAAATCTTCAGGAGTATTTATTTAAACAATTTTTTGTTTATTAGTAGAGGCAGCTGTTGTTTGCTACTTATCATCTGATTATACAGGAATAAATCATTAGTATTAGATCATACTGCTAGTCAACATCTGAGAATCTCAATTTTAATAGTCAACATTCAAAATCGATAGAGATGTATTACTTCGTGTGTTTATATGGTAGTTATTTTATAGATTATTAACTACTTATTATTTTAAAAGCTATTCTAAACTGGTGCGATTCTAGAATCGTCAAGCATGTAACACTTTTTAATCTTTGTGTACTGTAAACTACATGGCAAAATCAACAACAAAGGATGAAACAACAAAGTTAGAAAACTCTACCTATAATATCCTCATAGCTCTTGGGAAGGAAGCCCAGTTTCTGTATTCAGCTATTGACACCTACATAAGTGATGCTCAGAAAGACAACAATTCTGAATTGGAAAATACGTGGAATACTATAAAAGAAGATAGAAAAAGACATATGGATATGTTAAGGAGTGCTTTAGAAAGAGAAGCAAAAGAACAAAAGCTGAGTCATTAGTAATTTAGATAAATTAATAGATTAATTGTATGCGCTGCATACATAAATGTGGCTGCATATTCTATTCTTTTTGTTTTAATTCATTTGTTAAGGATACGATTGTGATCAGTGATTATCATTTTTGATAATAAATATCACAAACATTAAATAAGATAAAAAGGATTGCGAATGATCTAATAATATATTTCACTTTATGGTATGTGAGGATGCATTTGGTGTTATTACTATCGTTAATAATGTGGTATCTATGATGAACGAACTCAAAGGAAAGATCATGGCTGATTTTTATTATATTCAAATGGATACTCCTTTGATCCATTTTAAAAATATGGAGGAAGTAAGATAGAATTAATGATATATTCGTTACTATTTACTGGTCACATTAATATTTTTAATTTTCTATTACTAATTTAATGAATCCGAATTATTTGACTAATACAATAAGCTTCGATAATTTCTTGGCTTTTTACAATAATTATAATATATTCAAATCTCTATTTAAGAGAATCATATATTATTTTTTTACTACATAAGACAAAACAAAGAGTATGGTTATGAAAAATTGTCACTATTCTTATAGATGAGAAGTGAGATTGATAAAAAATTTAAATATATATTTATCATAAAGCCCCGTTAATGAATACACTTATTCATGAGACTTCAAATTCTTCATTATAGCGATTCTTATCTACTCTATTGAAAAAACATTTCAATCATTAACAAGATATCTTTCTAATACTGGTATCGTATTATGATGCTTTCTATCTAATGCCTCGTTAAGTAACTTGGATATTTCATCTTTAATGATTATGGGCTAAGTATTAGCTTAGCTAATCTAAACATCGATCTTTTTACTTTTATCGACCATATTAATTCTATATATGATTCACGAACAGACACAAAAGGAACAAAATACAAAGATAATAAAAAGAAGAATTGAAAAATTCCAAATAAAAAATCGAAGTGTCACCATTTCAACAAATGATTTTGTAGAATCTCTAACAATTGCTTATAATAAGTACCTCGATTGGATTAATGAAGACAATGCATTATTAAGAAGGTAATCTAGGACATATATTTAGTCACTAATATATCAAATGTCAAAGCAGATACTGACGATAAACTTACCATCCAAATTTACAAATAAAATACATTGTATGATGATTCAACAACTACTATTGTAATGGTTTATCCTTGCATCATTATTGCTGTTTTACTTTCTATTTATAATAGAGTTTCTATAAGAGCAACCGGTCATTGAGACTTGGAGAAGGGCAACTAAAAGACTCTTTCAATCTGAAAAGGGTCTTGATTATATAGTCAAAGTTTTTAATCTCTTCTATAAATGGCAAATATATTTGTCAACGCAATTAGCACTACCTTAAAACAATATCAGATTATCTTTACAACTCGCATAGGCGAATACAATACTGAATATTTCTTCTTCGACTAAACCTTGGACGTCGATCAATAAATGCTCATGAATATGCAATAGAATAATAATAATAATAATAATAATAATATAGGTTAGCACGTCTCTTATTTTACCTGATGTAGATATAACTAATGAGATGATCGTACAATCATAGCAAGATTTTAACAATCGATATAAATATCTCAGAAGTTAGTTAGAAATTAGAATAATCCTCATGATCCATTTCAGAACAATAGGTTAGATCCTCATATACATACATAAATACACACACATATACGTATACATACACTACAGACCAATATTGAAAGAAGTATACTATGGGTCTACAAAGAACATTTAAACGAATTTTATATAGTGATCCCGAGTATTTATTCATAGTTGGAAAATGCAAGTCTTATATTATATTAATAAACAAAGTTAATTGTGTTATTGCCAAAATATTGCTCCGTTAGAGTAAATGGGAGGGATTGTTATATGCCATCCTCTTACATTGTTTCCATAGCATCTCTAAAGGAAGAATATATGATAGGTGTGGTATGTAATGATCATAGAGATAGATTAGAAGAACGAATTAGAGTTATGCAATTGGAAGGGAATGTCCCGATGGGCACTATAAAAATTCTTCCTACTACGATCATATCAACGAATTGTATAAAAGGTACAGACGAAGATCGTATGGAGGTATCTTCAAAGCGAGGAATTACTCTGCCAGACAATGATGCTTAAAGTCATTTCACAAAAACAATAACATTAACTTTATCGGACATATCAAATAGAGGCTATTTGACATGTCCTCAATAAAATCACAAGAGCTATATTGCAAACATTTACTCTAAATTTTATATTTAAGAATAGTTTATGCTGTTTTTCTAAGATGTTAATCATGGCAGTTTTAATATCTGAGGATTTACAAGGTATAATGGTTCTGTCCCATTTAATATATTGAGCAGATTTTCAGCAGCCACTCTGGCCATTTTAGATCGGATCTGAGATGTCGCGCTACCGATATGGGGTAGAATTATTACATTGTTCATTCTCAATAGAGGACTAGAAGTGCATATTGGTTCCATTTCATAAACATCAAGACCTGCGCCTGCAATCCATCTATTTCTTAATGCTTTTATTAAAGCCCTCTGGTCAATGATCTGCCCCCGTGAAGTGTTAATTATGAATGCTGTGTTTTTCATTTTTCTAAATTTTACTTCATTAAAGAAATGAAAACTATGCTTGTTTAGATTTGCATGTACTGACAGAAAGTCGCTTTCTTTTAGAAGTTTGTTAATATCAACGTAATTTGCAATCGGATCATCTAATTGGTTAATTATGCGATGTCGGTTATGATATAATATCTTCATATTAAATCCTTTAGCTCGCCTTGCCACGGCGCTGCCAATTCTGCCTAATCCAAAAATTCCTAACGTCATTCCGTTAACATCTGATCCTAAAAATAATTTGGGCATCCATCCATATTTCCATTGTTTTTTTCTGACAAATTTATCCGCTTCAACAAGTCTGCGTGCTAACGAAAGAATAAGGGCAAATGTTAGATCAGCTGTGGATTCAGTAAGGATATCCGACGTGTACGTGACATATATTCCTCTTCTGTTTGCTTCTTCTATATCGATGTGATCATAGCCTGTGCTATATGAGCTTATTACTTTGAGATTAGGTCCTGCTGCATCCATAATTTCTCCGTCTATTGTATCTGATAGCGTGCACAGAATTGCATCCATCCCACGTATATTGCTAAGAATCTCTTTTTTCGTCGGTGGACTTGGTTTTTTATTAACCGTTATGTCACATTCTTTTGATAAAATTGAAAGGGCTGGCTCTGGTATTATTCTTGTTACATAGACTTTTTTTTTCATAGCTCAGTCATCATATTCTATTCATCTTGCTAATCAATTTATAACATGTAGTACTATCTGCCGTCGTTTTGAATAGTCTATGATCATAGACTATTTTAGCATTTGATTTTTGCAAGTACATCTATAATGCCCTTAAATTGATTATAGGGGTATGTGTCCAGGCAATGAACTGCCAATAGGCGTAAAAGAAACAGAAATAGAAACAAAAAGTGTGTTTTCTGAAAATATTGAATATTCAATGTCCGATCAACTTTTTAATAATATCGTAGGGTATAATGACGTAAAAAAATTATTCAGAATGTCATTATCTTCTGAAAAACCGGTTCATGTTTTGCTAGTCGGTCCTCCTGCATCTGCTAAGACACTTTTTATGTTAGAATGTATCAAACTGGAACGATCATTTTTTACACTCGGTAGTCACAGCACAAAGTCAGGAATGATAGATTATCTTTTCAAAGATCGTCCGAGATATCTTATTGTAGATGAGATAGAACATATGCCAATGAAAGATCAAACGGCGCTTTTGAGTTTGATGGAAACAGGTATTATAGCCGAAACAAAATATCAAAAGACTCGCAATACACAAATGAAAACATGGGTCTTTGCAACCAGCAATGGCACAGAACGTATGTTGACTCCATTGCTTTCTAGGTTTATAGTATTACATTTCAAGCAATATAAGTATGAGAACTTCCGTGAAATAGCAGTTCACATACTTGCTCAAGAGGGAATATCATCTGAAATTGCTACTGCCTGTGCTGATGCAGTCTGGCTAAAGATGAAATCTAAAGATATAAGAGATTGTATAAAAATTGGTCGTCTTGCAAAAATGAAAGAAGATGTTGATTGGATCGCAAGTACCTTGAAAAACTACAAATAATAATAAATACGATCTTTTTACATAAGTTCAAGACGAATCACCAAGTAGAAAGATAACATACCGCCATTTCCAGTACTATTAATTTTTTATGGTCATAGCGGAGCCTATGCAAACAGTCTATGGATTAAGATACTAACACTTCAATGCGTTTTAGAATCTTATTAAGACAAAAGTCAAAGGAATATTTACATAAGGATATGCAAGAGAATCTATCGAATATTAGTGGTGTCAGACTGCAATAAATCAAGTAGTACCGTTGCGTTATCAACTATATTATTTTGTCTTTTCTTTTTGTTGTACGTTAGGATAATCATATAATATACAGTTCCCCGTAGTTTTTATGACATCCTTCATACTCCGTCCTTCTCGGATGCACCTAATACTGATCTCATTCCTTTTTGTTCCAATTTTCTCTCCCGCTTTCTGCTTTATTTGATAGTAAATATTCTTTTGTCTCCATAGTAGGATCTGTTATTACCTTACACGCATCAATAACATTGCCAAACATGTTTTTCTCTCTTACCCATTTTCCACCATCATCATAATCCAAATGAACATGATCAACAGCACCACCGTCATGCTCATTGTCTATTAGTAATTTATGTCTGGACAAGGGATGGCCTTCTATATAGTGACTATCTTCCTCAAGTTCTTCTTCTTCTTTAGTATTTTCAGTTGATAAATTTGCTTGTTCTCTTTTTTTGCTATTGTTATTATTATCGTAAGTAGTAGTAATAATAGGAGTAGGTGGCGATAGTTCTAGAGGAGCGATAACAAGATCTTCTACTTTTCCTTCTCTTAATCTTCTTTGAAGGTCTGGTACCATGAAGGTTGAAGTAATAAATGAATTAGTAATTAAATCTGTCCCTAGATTAATAATCTTCTCATTTTTTTGTTCTTGTTGTTGTGGTGATGGTGCTGATGCTAGTGGTGTTGGCTGCAATGCCGTTCTTGTAACTGGTGGAATTATTGGTTCTATAATAGGAGTCTGGCCTAGACCAGTAATGATGCTAGGTTGTTGCGAAGAAGAAGAAGAATAAGAAAAAAATTCATTGATGGTATTCTTTATTTTCCATTATTTCCTTCATTTTTTGAGTCATAGGACGCCAAAATTCAAGAATTTCATCTAGTACGTCTCTTTTTTTAGGTTTGTCTTCTTCTTTTCTGAGGTATGATGTCTAGAAAAAGAGTTTGGATGTACCTGATGATTCAGCTCATAATAGTTGTTATTGTTCTGCAAACTCATCATCATATCAGGAATAAATTCTATAGAAGCATTAGACATAGTAATAGAATGCGTTCCATCTTCTCGTACTGGTTGTCCTATTCCGTGATGCTTTCTTCCAATATGTGTCTTTAAATTCCAGTGTCTTGAAGATGTTTGCGAGCAATGTTGGCAATGCCACTTTTGACTGGATCTTGACATTTACTATACGATGTGCTTACATGTCTGATCGCTTTTAAGAGTTAACATTGAAAAAAGCACAATTCAAGCAGTTTTTGTAACCAACCATATAGTAAATCTCTTATCTTTTCTACTACTTGTTCTCTGCTGGGAATAATCTAAAGAACTATTTTCTTTTCATACTACATCAGTAATTTATTTAATGTATTGCCGTGGCGGCGCTCAAATGAGCAATCAAGATCTAATCTGTTATCCTTTTATTTTTTTTAATTCAAAAATGACTGCAGTCACTTTGCAGTTACTGCAGTAACTGCAGTTTGGCCGTACACAAAATTTCATAGTAAAATTCGCAGATTGTCCTCATCAAAAAGTCCTAAAACGATTTCTGGTATTGTAGTCCATTTTATTAAAGAACCGGGATATCATTCAAACAAGGTAATAATAACAAATTTACCAAGTATGCCACGTGTGTAACCTCCCACTTTTTAGCCACCAAGTCATGTCATATCATAGACGGAAGCTAAGTTTATGATTTATGAGAGGATGAAGAGAGAAGGGTTCTGTTCACTTAACATCAAACCTATAGCTGAAAATACTATACTTCTCTTCTATGCTCTTAAGAAACAGAACATCTTCTCCAAAGTACATCTTCTCTCAGGGTTATATTCTAAAATCTTTATATGATATATTGCTGATTAAAATCCTGACTTTTGAACGGTTCTCGATGGCATATTGCTTTACTACTAACGCATTGTTTATTTTGCTTGAAGATGTCTTCAGAATAAAATATGGACCCATTGGATAAAGCAATTCTTGCTTCATTATATGTAAGCTCCTTGGAGCCTCAGGTATCATCATTTGATAGAATCAATTACAGGTTACCGATAGGAAAGGAATTCTACAGGTTGAAAGTTCAGCAACTCTCAGAACTCGGTTTTTTGGAAAAAAACAATGACTATAAACTCAGTTTCTTTGGAAGGGATGCTTTGAAAGTTGTTTTAGTTGGTGGTGTATTTGATATAATTCATCCCGGTCATATTCATACACTGAAGGCAGCCAAAGCACAAGGCGACGTGCTTGTAGTAGTGATTGCAAGAACTTCCACTGCATTGAAGATAAAGAAAGATCGAAGAATATATCATAATGAACGATTACGTAAGGAGCTTGTATCATCTTTGGATCTAGTCGATCTTGCTATCATAGGAAAAGAGGGAACACTTTACGACACAGTGGAATACGTCAAGCCTAATATTATTGCGTTAGGTTATGATCAAGCCCATAGCGAAAAAGATGTCGCAGAGAATTGTCAAAAGAGGAATCTAAACATTAGAGTTACAAGATTAAACACACCGGTTCCAGAAACAAAAAGTTCAAAAATAAAGGATGAGTTAGGTGATTTTTTTTATAGAATTTGAGATTTTTTAGCATTATTTATGTGCACTTTAATGCTAATTCGGTCGCCATTTTGAACTCCGATAGAATTCTTAATAGAACATGGTGCAATGACCTCTAACATGCTATCGTCGTAATGTGTTCTCTCCAACAGAAGTATTGCTGCATTCTTTATTGCATTATTATTAATATTGGCCAAATAGCATTTAGCCCATCCATAGGTACGAGTTTTGTCCCTAAAACCTTCAATGAAAATGGAAGGGAATTTCACTAATTCTCGTCTTGCATTCATATACACTTGGTCTACAAGTTTCACATTTAATGTGCCAGGATACGGATCATAACCAAGCTTATCTTTGAATTGTTTACGGTATCCATCTAAGGACATGTAGTATGCGCCCTCTCCCATTCCAGAAATAACCATTCCTTCTAAATCAATTGTATCAGGGCTAGATTCAATGGCAGACTTTATCGTAGATAATAAATTTTCGATCTGAAAAAAGCCTTTATCTGTGATTCTAACTCGAAATTTTTTGCCTTTTTTAAGACGTTCAATATACCCCGCATTTTCTAGTTCCAAAAGATGTTTGGAAGCTGCTTGTTGCGATCTGTTTATTGCTTTAGCTAGATCAGCCGTAGTGATCTCGATAAAATTAAGATGTCCTCCTAGCGTTAAAATCTGTATTACAGTGAGTATATGCTGTAACCTTAGCTCTAGCATTGTATTTAGTTGGTAATTCCCATGTCTTCAAAAGTTCGAATCCTTATGTCGGTCGACTTTTTAATATCGCCTCTTCTATGGCCGATTATATATTCAATTCCAACTCTATCGGCTGCTTCAACCAATCTCTGTGTAACGATACCATCAAGGACCAACAATTTAGCTCCTTCTGTGCTATCAAGTTTCTTTACTATGTCTGAAACGGGTATTTTAAGGAGTGTCTTCAATGAACTATCCAATATGATTGCCTCTAGAGTTTCATTAATCTGAGGATAAACCTCTCTAACAATCGAAAGAATCTCTGGAGTCTCTTTATGTACAATCATATTGTGTTTGTCCCTCGTGTTTCTTTGTTTGTCTATGATCTGATTGTGTTTGCTGAAGTGATTGTGACTGTTGTACATTAACAGATACAAAAGGTATAGCTTCTTTTAAGATGTCTGCGATTTCAAGAGGAGTACATTCTTCAACTTCTCTACCAGAAGGAGCTCTTAAGACCTTATCTATCTTTACGAGTCCCTGTAACTCTTTTAGTATTAAATCGCCAGCTCTGTCGCCATCTAGAAATGCTATAACTTTTTTACCTTCTGTAAGTCTAGTAATTGTCTCATCGATTTTTGCACCTTCAATAGCGATTGCATTATCAAAGCCGGCACGTAGAAGGTTGATAACGTCGGCTCTGCCTTCAACTAGTATTATCCAATCAGAATCGAACACTCCAGGACCACAAGCGAGCTGAGCTTTACCAAACGCAGTAAGCTTACCTGGTTTTGTGGCGTCATAAACATCTTTGAGCATTTCTTCTCCTTCACTGATTGTCTTTGTAGCCCATTCTTGTACAATCTTTTTGGCACGGTCAACAATGACCTTTTTCTTTATTGCCCGAATATCATCGATACCAAACAGGGCAAACTTTGCTTGAAATGGTCCAACTTTGTCGATACTTTCAATTGCTGCAGCAATCAATGCTGCAGTTGAAATATCTGTGCTCATAGGAATCAAAGCATCCCCTTTTGCCATATTCGGTTTCGTATCTACATTGACTTCAATTCTGCCAACTTTAGAAACTTTCTGCAATTCATTTAGATTCATTTCAGGTCCCAAAAGACCTTCTGTCTGTCCAAAAATCGCACCGATGATATCGGCTTTTTCAACCAAACCATCAACTTCGAATCTTAATTTAACGTGATACTTCACAATACCTGTGCTAGGCAATTTCATAACCTCATATTTACTATTAAGTAAAGTTCAGTAGTCTGGCTTGAATATAAGTGCTTTGACGCGTTGAACTCAGTTTCGTTGAACGAAATAATAATTTTCTAGCCTGTCAATAATGAAGACTTTAATTTAACATAATTCATATGTAAAAATAAAGGTCTTTTCGTGAGCCAGTAATCCCGGACAAATGAGGTGCATAAGTTACAAGGTCTTCTACGTGTCTAACCTTTCCATTAGTAATTTTTGCTAAGGCTCTTTTATAGAATAAAGTGACATTATTTCCTTTGCATTGAAGTTGGGTCACTAATTTGCTAGTTATTTGTTTGCCTTTTCTGTCCATATCTAAGAGAAGAATAATTTTCTTTCTATTTAGATGGTGATTATCAACAAAATCTGTAACACCTCTAAAATGATGGAATACCGTTACATTACCATTAAATCCTACACTAATAAGGGCTGCTACATCTCTTTTTCCTTCCACAACTATGACAGAACCATTCTGGGATTCCTCGTTAAGCCTATCAATATATTCGCGTAGCTGATCAATTGTGTCGCTGTCTATTGAATGATAAGCCATTGTTGAAATAGTATTAAGATAACAAGATTTAATCATTATTGTTTTTTTCAATCATGTTGTAAGGTACAATTGATCGTTTCAAAGATATACAGATACTAAATAAGACGCAAACATACAAAAAATAATAAATTTTATAACGAAAGTATCAAGACTTTGCATATTCGATCCTTTGATAGTCTATAATCGTTTCTTATCTGATTGATCATGTGTCCCAGAACATTTGCTTATTTTACAGCTGTATCATACATATAGATAATGTATAATTTGTCCGAAAGCACTTCTGTTGTTAAACACATCTTATTATAGAAGATAACTTAAAATACTAATTATAGCTGGATCCATTAAAGAACAATGATATTATCCAGCCTGGTAATGAATATCGGTGGATCTGAATGGGCAATAGTAATAATTTTAGGTCTAATTTTGGTATTTGGACCAAAAAAGTTGCCTCAACTTTCCAGAACTTTTGGAAAAGCATCAGGGGAATATGAAAAAGCAAGACAATTATTCAGACTAGAGCAGGAAAATATTAAAAAACATGTTAACCAAAACACGTATCTCATGGGTCCAAAAATCTTAGGACCCGTTGCCTCACAACGACAAAAGCTCGAGGAAATAGCTAAATCGCTTGATATCGATTATGTAGGCAAGACCGATGAGGAGTTACGTTTTCAGATTACAGACAAAATACAGCGTTAGTACTCTGCAAATTATAAGTCATTAAAAAAGTATTTAATTGATGTCTCCTCAAACTAACTTGACTCTATAGTTCAATTTTTTATTACTTGCAAAATCTTGCATTAGTTGGTATTTTTAACACTTAAATATATCCCATTTTCCAAACCATTGTATTGTCTGATTCAACCACCGCCACCCAAGCACTAATAAACCCATTCGAAATGGCTTTGAAACAACTTGCCGAAGCTGCTAAGATGATAGATCTAGATAATGGTATGCATGAGATTCTAGCACATCCAAAAAGGGTTCTGACTGTTGCAATTCCTACTAGGATGGATAATGGGGATATCAAAGTCTTTACTGGCTTTAGATCACAACATAATGATGCTCGTGGCCCTTTTAAAGGTGGTATTAGATATCACCCTCAAGTCAGTATTGACGAAGTCAAGGCGCTTTCTATGTGGATGACATGGAAATGCGCGATCGCAGATCTCCCGTATGGAGGTGGTAAGGGTGGTATCATCTGTAATCCAAAGGACATGTCCGACGGAGAACTTGAACGTATGACAAGACGTTACGCTTATGGTATCTCTGATATTATTGGGCCTCATACAGATATTCCAGCTCCTGATGTTTATACTGGTGGCAAAGAAATGGCTTGGATCATGGATACCTATTCAGCACTTAAGGGGAATTTTGTTCAACCAGAACTTATTACAGGTAAGCCTCTTGCAATTGGTGGTTCTCTTGGAAGGAATGAGGCAACAGGTCGTGGATTAACTTTTACAATAAGAGAGGCTGCCAAAAAACTAGGAATTAATATGAAAACTGCCACGGTCGTTGTACAGGGATTCGGAAATGCTGGTCAATTTGCAGCTCAGCTTGTAGAAGAGCAGGGTGCAAAAATCATAGGTGCATCGGATTCCCAAGGAGGAGTTTACAACAAGAATGGTATCCAAGTAGGTGCTCTGAGAAGACATAAAGAAAAGACGGGTTCTGTAGTAGGTTTCTCTGGAACCAAATCTATCAGTAATGAAGATTTGCTAGAACAAGAATGTACTATATTAATACCAGCAGCTCTTGAAAGTCAAATTACGAAGAAGAATGCTGGAAAAATCAGTACTAAAGTAATCGCAGAAGCAGCCAATGGTCCTACTACAACTGAGGCTGATGAGACTTTATACAAAAATAAAATCTTAGTAATTCCAGATGTCCTAGCTAATGGAGGAGGAGTTACAGTTTCTTATTTTGAATGGTTACAGAATCTTAGGAGAGAATATTGGTCAGAAAATGAAGTAAATGAAAGACTTGATAGAAACATTACAAAGGCATTCAACGACGTCTATAATATATATGAGAAATATGGCGTCAATATGCGGAAAGCAAGCACACTATTAGCTGTAAATAGAGTAGTCGAAGCAATAAAAATTAGAGGATTATGGCCTTAGTTGTTATCCTCCCGTTAAGT
>JAREAI010000186.1:0-5459 GCA_029240435.1 Nitrososphaeraceae archaeon
CAAATACCACAGGTAATAGCTACTTCATTAGAAGAAATCAAGGTCAGCCGTGAAATATCTGCACCTGTCTATCAAATTTGGAACATTATTTCAGATGTCTGTAGACAATGAGATAAAATATTGACCTATATCTAAAAACTTCAAAAAAATCCACAAGGACAGATAACATAATCGAAAAAGATGTCACAGTTAGGGCAGGTCCCCTGGATGCTAAAACTCATCAGTTTGTGACTGTGAATCCAGAACAAATGGTAATACAAACAAATATCACGGAAGGCCCGGTATAGGAAGTAAAGTAATTTCATCAACTCCATTATATGATAATAAAACTAAGGTCGATATTTTATGGAATCTAGATCTATTTAGTATCCCCTATTCTGGTTAGGGATTTTGCAAAGATAACTTTATGATAACAACAGAGGAGGCACTCGGTAAAATAGCACAGGCAGCAGAATAAATAAACCCTATTTTTTGATCTGATCCAGATGAATAATTAAACTCAAAGCAATAGCATTTATGAGCGTGATAGTATTTTTTCAGTAATGGCTTTTGCATCCGTCATCATTAACCTATATAATAAAATACGGGTTGACTTTAACCATATCAATAAGAAGAAGACAAGGGAAAACTATTAGCTAAGAGGAATTCCTGTAGTTTTTAATTGTCTCATCACATAATTAACTTCTGAAGGGGTCACACTCTAATAGGTTTATAATTATTTTTGTACTATGATGATGATTACGCAGCATTGAATTTACAAGTTGAGGAATCATTTCACCATCATAAATGGCACTGGCTTATGAAAGTAACTATGCTATTTTTGATACATCAACTTCACTATTGCTTTTTCACTTGTAATTAAATACCGCACTTTTGAACTGATTCATATACTCATATATTGTATGCAATATATGAATAGGTTCTTCTTCTTCTTGTTTCATAAGGTATTAGGTAAAAATACTATAAGATACACTAATAATTAGTTATGATCGCTGATAATACAGGTGGTAATAGTAGCAGACATAGTAGTAGTAGTCGCATAGCAGGAGAACAAGATGAAAAGAAAGTGAAGGAGTTAAACAGAGAGATAATGACAATTTTTGGAGTATACAAAGCATCATTTGGCCACGCTTCTGCTGCATTGCTAAGTGTATTATCATATTTATCAGACAATTATATGAGACAACATCCAGAAAATAAAAAGGTATTGTTAGAGTATTTTGAAAAGGAGTTTGATAAGTTTTTGAATAGGCTTAGCCAGCAGCAACTTTAGCAATCACATTCTATATATATATATATATATCAAATTTCAGAACTATTTATCGAAGAGAGACTTCGTATTTGCAAGATGTAAATTAACATAGTTAAGCAATATTCTTTAGAGCGCAATGAGATTGTTATATAATGTTTGACGCTCTCATTCAACAGGCACTGAATTGGGAAGGAGGAGCAGTATTTATACCGCTAGCATTCGGATTGGCTGTAGGTCTAGGATATGTTATTATCTCGGCAGCACGGCACAAAAAAGGCATGTAGATATTAAAAGAAATAATTCTTGTAAGCAAATCAATAGTGATATTAGTTATTATCATTTTGGTTATTATTATATAGCCTCTGCCTAAAAAAATAAAGAAGTACTGCAGTTACTCCCGTTGATAGTATTATCACAGATACAAACCATGCAATATCACTTATGATCAAAGGCTATTTGAGATAATATTATATTTACTTACATATATAAGACAATCATTTAAAATGAAGGTTTTTCCCATAGCCCTATAATGCTATTTCAATCAAAGCCTTACCTATCTGAATTATCTTACAAAAATGATGGTCGCTGAACCCTTCTTCTACCAGCAAGGTTCAAATCCCTCCGAGCCCTTTCCATCATAACTTCATAGTTTTTACAAAATATTACATTTTGATTAGATCTAATAGTAAATAAGAAGAAACTATAGTTTTGAATTAACTACAACTATTACAATAAGGAACTAACCTTCGATGTGAGTCCGTGCCTCCAGTTGAATGATAATAATAATGCCGCATTTCCCGGAGGTTCGGACGTACTGGAGGCAACTTCAGTAATTTGCAGGAGCTGGAGAAATATAAAAAAAATTGAAAACGCATAAAGCTTCCTTTCTAGGAGTATGTATATATTAATACATAAGATTAGCTGGAATTTCACATAATTTCATTATTTAACATAGCCTAGAAAAGTAGTACCTTATTATCCCAATCATTGTTTGAAACTGATATATGATGCATCATCAATTGAACATCGGCCGTTATGTCATTACGTATATAATATTATTCAATGCATGCTCGGTAATTTGATATATGTTTTCCTTCCTTTATTTAATGAAAATATATATGGTAGTAGAAGAAGAAAGACTTGTTAGCCATGAGATTCATTTAAAGCAACGTCCAGTAGGAATGCCTACTGAAAGTAACTTTGAGCTTGTTAAAGTAAATGTTTCAGATCTAAAAGATGGTGAATTCTTAGTACGTAACATATGGATGTCAGTAGATCCCTATATGCGTGGACGTATGAAAGAAACTAAAAGCTACATACCTTCATTTCAATTAGGAAAACCTCTTGAAGGTGGATGCGTAGGCCAAATTATAAAATCTAAAAATAATCAATTTGAAGTAGGTGAATATGTTCTAGGAAATTTTGGTTGGAGAGAATACTGGCTCTCTAATGATAGTAACGACGTTATGAAGATTGACCCAAAGATGGCACCAACCCAATGGTATTTGGGTATATTGGGTATGACAGGTCTTACGGCTTATGTTGGACTTTTAAAAATTGCTGAACTAAAGGGCGATGATGGTGATAGTAATACTATATTTGTCTCTGCAGCATCAGGAGCAGTAGGTTCTGTAGCATGCCAAATAGCAAAGATAAAGGGCTTTCGTGTTGCAGGAAGTGTTGGCTCACAAGAAAAGGTAAAATGGCTACTTGATCAAGCTGGAATAGATTATGCTTTTAACTACAAAGAAGTAGGAGAAAATAACATTTCATCTGAGTTAAGAAAGGCTTGCCCGAATGGGATTGATATCTATTTTGATAATGTTGGTGGAAAGCATTTAGAGGCAGCCATTGATAATATGAAAGTATTTGGTAGAATTGTACTTTGTGGAATGATATCACAGTATAATCTCTCCTCTCTTCCTGCAGGACCTTCTAATCTCTTTTTAGCTGTAACTAATCGACTTAAGCTTCAGGGATTTATTGTTAGAGATCATTACAATATGCTAAATGAGTTTTATGCTGATATGTCCAAATGGATTAGTGAAGGAAAGATAAAATGGAATGAAACGGTGTTTGAAGGTTTAGAAAATGCACCTAAAGCTTTCTTGGCGCTATTTAAAGGAGAAAACACTGGCAAAATGCTTGTTAAGATTGGACCTGATGCATTAGTATAAAATAATTTTATAAGATACTACTCACACATGAAGTAAAGTAATGACATTTAGATCGTTTGAAAACCCTGCTGACGCTTTTTGAGATTTTATACTAACGCAGGAGATTCGGATATTGTGGAGGTGACTCCCTGTATGTAAAGGGAGCGAACTAAATCACATAAGAAATTTGAGTAGCAAAAGATAAAGATTCCTTTAGCATATCCTAATGATGATATTGAAACCTTCTATCAGCTATTTACTTGGAGAAGATATTTTCTAAAGAAATTCAACTTCCATATTTAGTACATATATGACAATATTATTACTGGATACACTGAATTCAATTACTGTACAGTGGTAACAGTTGAAAATACATGAGACCAGAGGTAAGTAAGAGATAGCAATGATGACAAAACAAATTGGCATCAAGTGATAAACACAGCTTTAAGACTCTGTAAGCATAATTAGATATATTAGTAAAAGATGATATGTCGATAGAGTTATAGAAATTATAGGTACTCAAATGGGACAAGGAGATATAGCGACTGTCAGAGAAGAAGCAACAGAAATAACATCACTACCTCCATCTCTAAACACAACCAATATGACAGAAAATGTAAGTAATAATGCTTCACTGGCTGGAGATAATGCTTCTCAAACTGGTGAATCAATTGTTAATCAGACAGGACAAGCAGCGCAAACATTTGTAGACAGAACAGCTAGTGTTTTAAGGAATGTATCTGGAGAAGTCTCAGAGTTATTTGACGCTAACAAGTAATGAGCTAAATCCTGGTATCTGGATACATTATATCTGATAAAAAAGAGAAAAAGAAATGACAAAAAGATTGAACTATCATTATCTATCAAATATTGAGCAGGATTTTTTTGTTGTGCTCAATATGAGGAAGGGCAGGGAATGTTCTATGCTTTGGTATCATTATCTTCACTGCTTTGTTAAAGGATCTATTGATCCACTTAGTCCTTAGTGTACTAATAGTTTAAAGATCTTTATTAATTATTTTATACATTAGATGACGAAATAGGATGATTTCAAATAATAGAAGACTTTCAATGAAATCCTTAGTCCTTACTCTACTTTTAATAGTAATATCAGGAACGGCAATATATACTGGAATTAATAGTATATTGAACAATAACCAGGTACAAGCACAACAACAAGAGCAGATAAAGATTAACAAAGTATGGGAAACATTAGCTGAATTGAAGACTCCTGAATCAGTAGTGTATGCGCCCAAACAGGATACCTTATTCGTTTCTAATATAGATGGAAAACCAGACCAAAAAGATCAGAAAGGATTCATCTCTAGGATCTCTCTTTCAAATGGGAGCATAACTGAATTGAACTGGATAACTGGACTAGATGCTCCAAAAGGTATGGCCATTTATAACAATAGTAAATTGTACGTTTCGGATATAACAGATCTTGTTGAGATAGAAATTGCTAATGGAAAAATAACTAAGCGCTATAATGCACCAGGAAGTATATTTCTCAATGATGTTGCAGTAGATAATAGAGGGAATATCTATGTAGCGGACACTCGTACTAACAGTATCTATATACTAGACAGGAATCTCATAAATAACAATAACAATAACATCAGTGCATCTTTACAAATCTGGTTACAAAGCCCAAAATTAGACGCCCCTAATGGTTTGTACTTTAATAATAAAAATAATACATTAATCGTTGCTTCCGATGGAGCAGATCCCAAAAAACCTGGGGGAAGTATAAAAATAGTTAATTTACAAAATCGTACTATCAGTAACTTAGGAAGAGAAGGAACAACGTCCCCTATTGGTATTCTAGATGGGATTGAACTTGATGCTACTACTGGAAAACATTACTATGTCACTGATAATCCTGCAGGAAAGGTCTATATTGTTAACGCCGATGGAACAGGATATGGAACTTTGATTGATTTAGGAAAGCAAGGAAGTGCTGACCTAGCGTTCGTCTTAGGTCAAAATATGGTTATAATACCTATAATGCAAGATAATAAACTCGTAGCTTATAAATTAGCAGAATAGTA
>JAREAI010000187.1:0-5447 GCA_029240435.1 Nitrososphaeraceae archaeon
CGTAAATCCTTCTATCCCATCCAAAACCATAGAATGGTTTGCGTTTGTACAACAATTGCAATTGGCTTTTATGCAGTCTGACGCAATTCTGTGGTAACATGATTTACAAGTACAAGCACTATCGCTAAATTGCGTTGGTTTAAGGGTATCGTCTAAATTCATATTTGTACACATTTAATTACTAGGCTATAAGAAATTTAACTCTTCCAGAACCTCTAAATTTGCCTGCTATTATTTCTATTATGATAATTAGTAAGAGTTAAACGAGATTATGGATTATATCTGCATATAGATATAGTCTGTTGTTTAAAGATTCATATGCTCAAAGCAAAAGTATAGCATACTTCTGAGAAGTCTATGGCTATAAGCCAGTAGGAAAAGTCTCTGGAAGATCCTCCTTATCTTCTTTTGTTTCTGGCATATGAAGTGGATGTAAAGCATGTGTTTCATCAATATATAGAAATGCATCGTATCTTTTTGTAAGAAGGGTTGGTACATAATTTCCATATCTTTCATATGCTGGGTTATACACGACACCAATTGCTCTCTGACTTCTTTTGGTTCTTATTTCTTCTTCACTAAGGAGTTGTTCTTTGTATTTTTTGCTATCCTCACCTTTAAATATAATAAGGCTATTGCTGCCATTACTTTGTTCATGTAAGAGACTATCCCAGCTTCCTTCTAATGCAGAAGGAACATGCATTCTTTCCATCTTTTCTCCCCATTCCCTTGCAGCAATAACACTTCCTTTATAGGTTCCAAAACCAACTAATACTACATTTTTCTCAGATGCATGTTCACGCACAAGCTGTCCTATATTTATCATATTAGCATCTGCCATATCTGTCTGTCTGGCATCACCAATATGTGTATTATGAGCCCAAACAATTGACTTTGCGTCATCATTATCTTTACCATAAAACTCCATTAAGCGTTTAAGGGTATCCATCATATGACTGTCACGTATATTCCATGTATCAGTACCACCTTGTATCATTTTGCGGTAGTATAATTCGGCATTTTTTGCAACAATTGCGTTTTGTTCTGCATTAAGATATGCTTCTCTGCGTCCAACTCCATCACTTTTATATTGATTAGCTTTACTTTTCAACTGTATTAACATATCAATAACTTCGTCTTCACAAGATTCAGGTACAAATGCTGTAGCTCTTGCATAATCTTCTACACTTTTTCCATAAGGCTCAAAACAGCGGTATGCTTCAATTGCTGTTCTTATAGCTTGAGGATCGACCTTTTGGAGATATTTGATAACTTATTCCATGGATTCCCATAAACTATAAACATCCAAGCCATAGAATCCTACCTTTTGATCTTCAGGAAGTTTCTCATTATGTTTTCTTAACCATTCAATAAGATCGACTATTTCTTTATTAGCCCACATCCATGTAGGCCATCTATTAAAAGAGTATAGAACATCATATGCACTTCCTCCAGAGTCAGGCATTCCTTTTACATAACGATTTACATTATAGCAATCAGGCCAATCACCTTCTACTGCTATAAAAGAAAATCCTTTTTCTCTTATAAGGCGCTTTGAAATTTCAGAACGCCAATTGTAAAATTCAGAGGTGTCATGGGACGCATCTCCTAAGAGTATGTATTTCACATTATCTTTTCCAATAAGTTCAAAAAGATGGTTTATGTCAGTTGATTTTTCCAGTTTATAGCCTAACTCTCCTTTCAAATAGGCACTAAGACATTTTCTGCATTATTGTTTTTTAGTCTTATGTATATCTAATTCTTATCAAAAATATCAACGAACTCAAGAGATCGTCTTTCCACTAAGCAACTTTTTCAATCAAATCGAAACATAATATATGGCAATTACACTTTAGTAAATGTCATCAGTCTATCATGATCAAGAAGATTGAAGCTCTGCTTTATCACATATTATTTCCAGAAAATTAGAATAAAAAGATAGAGTTTAGACAATAGTAATTTTTCAGTATGAATTATACATTAACAAAGATGTATACCACTCAGTCCTAGTTTTATAATTTGTAGTGCTTGTATTTTGTGTGTCCATATTTACAATATCCGTAAGTGATTGTTGGTGTTCTTCTTCTTTATTGGTCTCTTGAAGAATATGATTATTGCACTGTCTTCCTGTCTTTTGGCTTTGCCTTGCTAAAGTATCTAATATTTGTTGTACAGTATGTATATTACTTGACATCTTCTGGTTAAGATTGTGTTCTAAGCCTTTCTGCCTTTTTCGTAATCTTCCGTACCCAGTTGTCAATTACAATAATAATGCTTCTTCTTCTTCTTTAAATACCTATTTATTATGCAATTAAATGAATCAATAAGGATGGAATAAAATTATATCATTATTTCTCAACCAAAATGTGACTAATTGATCCTAATTTCAATTAAATATGTAACGAATAAATTCCCTGGATCATTGATAGTACAAATATCATATCCGAAATAAAAAGAAAGGTTTAGAAAACTCAAAAGTGGGAAATACAAAAATATTCTATATTTATAGATTTGTTGATTTGGTTTAGTGAACCAAATACAAATTAGAGATATGAAGATTTCTCATAATTAAATTAATCATTAAATAGCAGTTTGTTAGTCTGCATTTTCAATATATAATTTATTTCCTATTTTGTAATGGAGTTGGTCAATATAATATCTGCATCCATAACAGGAGATGACAGATTTGCGCCACATATTGGTAGTCCTTCTCCTACTTCTTCTATCTTGTCTTGTATTGCTTCTTTTTCAATCAGTATACTAATTGTTAAGTACATTAACTATATTACATAATAACAGATAGTAACAATAATCCATTTTTAATATATATTTGCTTTTCAGATAGTAGCAGATTGTTATCAAATTAGATTATAAGAAAAACAATTGGTATAATCTGATAAATACTATTATCCTATAATTAATAACAGGTCACTATATAATTTTTAATTTTTATTTTATTATTTTTCCAGACTATCAGTCTAGATATTATCTTGAGAATTATCCTTAACTATTCTACTGCTCAATATCCAAAACTGGTGATAATTTAGCCACAATATCTAAGGAGGCCAGTTTTTTAGAACTCCTCCTACTCCAGAAATATGTCTGCTGTAAATAGATATGATCTATGTAAATATCATTAAAAAAGAAGAGAAGAATTAATTAAACGTATTACAGCATCAAACAATAATATTAAAACAGAATAAAATATAACTTACTATAATGAAATTAATTTATTTTAAATAAATGATATATGTCATATTGGAACCTTCTTAACTTATGTTACGTATAGATGAGTATGAGTGAAAATCCTGAGGAGAGAGATAAAGATAGCAAGAAAGTCGCAAAAGGCAATATTGAACAACAACCTCAGCCAGAACCATTAGACAAGCAAGATCCAACTGAGCCAGTTAAAGTGACAGGCGGACGCGAAGGAAAGGCAATAAATGTAACAGGCTCAAATGCTACTGTACTTTAAATCTTCTTATTTATATCTCTCAAACATTTAAAAAAGAAAAGCAGTGAAATTTTTATTAAAATGATGCTTTTGATGTTATGTCTGTAGATGTTGTAGCAGCAAAAGATAATGCGACTATCATTGAGATAAGTACTAGGCTAGTATTAGGCGTATTCAATGGAATGCAACAATTTCTACTATTTTTGCTACATGGGTCATAGTAGCCAGTATATGTATTGCCTCCTCCTATAAAATATATATATATATATATATATATATAAGAAAAATATGCTATTTTTGCTTTCTTCCTCATCTAGTTCTGACAGTAAGGCTACTTGGATTTTACTTCGAAAACTGCTGATAATATATCGTATAGTAGATTAAGATGAACTTCACTTCCATCATAGTAATCTACTTTAGATTTGGGTACTAAAAATTCATGCATATTTATTAGACCTTCAGATATGATAATGCTGTCTCCGTCTTCTGCCATTACATTTCCACATGTCTGCTGGTCGTTAGTTCTTACTCCTTTATTTGATTTAGTTATCTCCTTCCAATCAATTGTAGTATCTTTGCCGCTCTCCATATTATTACATTAAAAATCGTAAAAATGGGATATAAAAGTTCTTTTCTACAAATGGATCTGTTAACTAAAGCATTATGTAATACCCTTTAGAGTATTATTAAAAATATAAAAATAGAATATAATGCATCAAGATAAGTATATTACTAATTCTATAGTCTTGAAATAGATTGATTAGGAAATTTTTTAGAATAATAACAGTTGAAAAATAAGAAATCTAATCTTTACAAAGAGAAAATCGAGTAAACACTCCAAAGGCAGTATAAGTAAATTCTTTATTTTGTATATTGTTTTATATTGAAACCTTAATTCAATATTCACTCTTTTATCTTATATTGGACATACCACCAGTAATCTCGATACTAAGACTTTTGCCTGAAAGAGAGACTGCTGGAATAACAGTTTGCAATATCATGAGAATGCTGGCTGCAGTACCAACATTAATTTTTACCATGCTGCTATCTTCAAATTTATCAGCTATTGGAGGATTAAATCTTATCCAGTCTGCTCCTACTTTTAGATTTTCAACAGCTGCATGAAATATGTCTGCAACTATCCTTACTGCCACTGCATGTTGTGGACGCAGCCCAGGATTCTGGCGTTTTGCACGAATATTTGTAACTTCAATAGCTTTTCCTGTTATTGCGGAAAGTGAAACAATACTCCGTAAAATTTGTCCACCACCTTCACCATAAGAGCCATCAACTTTTATTATCATAAATGTTATCTGCCATTGTGTTCAACCAGGAAGATAAAACATTTTTCTTTTGGTGATCTCATTTTTTATTATGTGTAAAATTTTTTCATTTTATTTGGTATTCCAATGGAAAAAGTAAAACTCTATTTTACTGACAGATAGTGACATAGATACTTTAGTTCTTATTTTTTTATTATTAACTAATGGATATTGGATAGCATCAAGTGCTTCCACTGAAATATTTTGATAGTGTATACCATAACCATTCTTCTATAACATCCTGAAGATGACGATTAAGCAAACTACATCCTTTTTCCCTTTATTCTATAAAGCTTGGTTCTCTTTCGACTTCTTTTTAATTGACTTATCCTACTCTAAAATTTGGTATAACAGATTTAGCAAATAAATTCAAAGATCTCAAATCTGGAAGATCTGGAAAGTGTATGGTAAAGTATCTTACACCACCAACAATTATGTATTTTTTTATTTCTTTTATGATATCATCAGGTGTTCCAACAACAGCCACCTTAGGATTCTTTTTCCAGATACTAGTAGTATGATCACTACCTTTTGTATTTTTTAACATTTTTATTTCGTTATCATCCTGACCAAGAAGCATTATTGCATGCCAAGCTTTGATTATTTTTTCAAAGTTTCTACCAACTGCCTTGCAGCAATCTCTGAGAATGGATATTTTACTTAGGTACTCA
>JAREAI010000188.1:0-5662 GCA_029240435.1 Nitrososphaeraceae archaeon
TTATTAGAGAGATCTAGTATTCAGAAGATTTGTTCCCCTTAATAGAAGAATTGTATTTCCAATGTGTCTTTGGTATACTACTAGCTTGCTTGTGACGATGTTGCTGTCAATTGCTTCTTAACCCCATCAGGATATTCCACTATTACCTTTTCTTTTCTGATATCAACATCAATCTTCTTATTTTCAATAATTCTTCTCTTTCGAATTATAATATCGCCTAACTTTACTTTCCTTTTGCTAACAATTATTTCTTCTCCCCAAATAGGCACTATTTTTTCAGTCTCATTTTTTTCTTGTCCTTCAATCAATGGAACTAACTCTCCTTCTGTATCGTAATTATAATCATGATATTGATTTTGACTCCTTGAGTTGTCAGCAGAAAGATCTGAAGTGGAAGAGGGATTAGGATAGCGATATTCTATATTGCTGTCATCAGAAGTAATGCTATGTGCAATTGTACCTTTTAATTTTGACAGTATTCCTTCTCCCTCTTCTTTCTCATATATCTTGAGCTTTTTATCGTTAACATATACTTCTTCATATGTTATTGGTACTTCAATTTTTTCAGTTTTGGTAGCCTGACGTTTTACGATCTTTGTTTCTTGGATAATTGTCTTTTTCAATAAATCGAAATTTTCCTCGACAACAGGGATAACTTTGACACTTTCTGCAGAAAGATTACTAGGACTGCTTGTTGACTTGTTATTATCATTATTATTATTACTAGAATAGTCTGTATTGTTAGTTGTAACGTCGTTATTTTTTGGCAAAGTTTTCCTCTTGATATTTTTTTTTGATCTTGTCATTTATTTATTATCGACATCCTACTAAGTATTAGAGATCATAATTTATAATAATTAGATATATTGGAGTTGAATAGACATATATGCAGTGCAATGCAATTGATTATTTAATTAATTATCATTACTTTAGCAACTATAAATAAAAACATTTTTGAAATGCATCACAGCTATGTATCCAATTGTTTAGTGTTTTGTCACTTTTTCTAATCTATATGTAGACCACGTTTAATGGATTCTTCAACATCTTTGGCCTTATCGGATAATGTTTCTTTTTTCCTGTCTGCTGCTGCTCCTTTAGATGATGGTTTGATTATAATGGTAGAATAGTTAATCTTTGGAGGTCTAACACTCATAAAATAACCCTTAGAGTCTCCCAAGTTATTCTTAGTTTTTGATGTTGTCGCTATTGCATTTTCTCCATTGTTCTTCTTATTGTTATTATCGTTAGTATCGTTGTTGTCACTTATCTTATCATAGGATTCAGAGTCTTTGTTACTAATATCCATACCTTCAAATAGCATTGATACTTTATAAAATAGACTTCATTCATTCAATAATCTAATACACTGCTTGTGTACTAGGAGACAACTTTGTTATTAACATATTTTTCCAAGGCTGTAGGGACTTCTTTGTCTTTAATTAATAAAGGTTTAAAAATTCTGTGTAATGTAAAAATATAAAATAGAAATACCGAAAGAATTCGATAATAGCAAGAAAGTCTTGTTGTACCGAACCTTCTATCCGGTTAATCACCATCATCATCTTCTTCTTTGTTTTATTTCCTCTTTTGCTCCTTCAACACTTACTTTTTCACTTCTTATCTGCTCGCTGATTTTCTTTGTCTCTGTTATAGATTCCTTTTTAACTATAATTTCTTCTTTTAGATAAGGGTGTTTAGAAACTTCTGGCACTTCAACTCTCAAAAAAAGAGTAACAACCTCTTCTTCTGTTGGAATGTCTGATTGAACTGATGATGATGATACTAATGATGATGATGTGTTTGTCTGGTATCCTGTTGCTGTACTTACTTTTTCTTCCTCCTGACTTGTTGGTCTTGTTTCAATGTATAGTTCATCATGCACAAGCTGAACTTCAGTTGTCTTTGTATCCGTTATGGATTCTTTTATTATTTTTGCTTCTTGTGAATACGCTTTTTTAGATACGTCTAATCTCTCAGCCATTACTGGAATAATGACTAGGTCATCGGTAATTGTAGTACCTTCTCCAATGACTTGTGATTGTGAAACTACAGGTTCTGAATCCCTCAAAAACTTATTCTTTGCTTCTTCTGCAGTTATATTGAATGTCAGAACGGTACCATTATAACCAATTGCTAAATCACGTGGAATGTATAATTTTTCTTTGTTTATTACTCCTTTTTTTACTAAAACATAATCTTGAGTAACTTCTTGTACTTCTCCCAAATCTTCATCATTAATTCCTCTTGCTTCTTTCTTTATTACATCATCCCAATCAATATTGCCACTATAAGAACTTCCTTCTAACATCCAATAACGTAATATGTAATATTGAATTTAATAGTTGGTAACCTTTTTTTGATTGTAATATTCATGGCTAATTTGTCTTTAAAGGATTAACTGAGTAAAGAGGGAACTATGTCTTGACGTTTCAATATGTAATATTCGATAAAATGTTTTATCAAAAAATGAAAAATTGATATCTGTATCTTTTACAGCAGTAATTCAGACGCTAAGAACTAATCCACAAATGGTTAGTTTAATTTACAGCATACCCACAGCGAACAATAATCAACAAGACATAGATAACATTACCAAATGCCTTGAATTTAATAAGGATAGTATATGAGGTTTAGCCGAAAAGAATTACCAAAATCTTATAGAAGCAGTGACAAATAATTCTATAGATGCTGCTGCTAATGCATATTCTTGTTCTTTCAATTTCACATTACAGTTACCTTCTTCATATTGTCATTTACTAAATCTAACAAACTATTGGTGTTGTTAAGTATTCCATACAGTTTGACGAGCTATGGAAATCTGGCCTTAAATAAGATTTGAAGCTCCAAATAGAGTGAAAAGAGAATCAGGAATTAGAATGGAAGTAAGAAACAGATCGAAATTAACTCATGAAGATGGTTCAAGAGGAGAGAAGAAAAGCAATCAGGAAAGTGGAATAATGAAATAAAGAATCTGACTAAGAATACTCACTATTGTTGGCCTCTGCATATAGTGGTCAAGACACTTTATCAAATAACAAAATGTAATCAAACATTCACGGCTAATAATATATCCATTTACGAACATATACCACTGATTATAAATTTTAATAAAAAATGGACTAACTTATAAAAAAATGATTGAAAAGAACCTCTATGGTATGTAATGGCATTAATAGTAGATTGTCTTACAATTTAAGTGTAAATTCCAGTATCTGATTTTTTAATTTCTATTGAAACCTTGTCGCCGACTTTTATTCCCATATCTTCATACTCTTTCATACTCATCTTAAAAGTTGGCGAATCAGTGAGACCAGCACCGCCACCTCCAGTTATCATCTTTGAGATATCACCCATTGCTTTAGGTAAATTTTTCATTAAATCTTCTGGAGAGGTAAATGCCATAACATTGGAGCCGAATGGATTTTGCTGCTTCCTTTCTCCTGATTTATAATCATTGGGGTCAGAAAATGTGATGTAAACATAAGGACTACCATCTTGTGAGGCTTCAATTCTTGAAATAACAAATTCTTTCTTCAATTACTATATACAATCTGGCTACAATGAACTTATAATTCTTCGCATATTAAATGCTATAAAAAATTTTAATCATAAGTAATCAAGCCTTCATTATCATATCACGTTAAATTTGTGAACAATCAATCAATCAATCTTTAGGTTCTGGTTATCCTTCTTCTTTTTGCATTTCATCAATTTTATGATATGGTTGTTGTATGGCAGTCAGGCGAATCTTCTTTAGCCATTATTTAAATACAATTGCTTTTCGAAACATATAGTACCAAAAGTATCCTATATAGAAAATCATATTGTCTCACTATCTTCACTTTTCTTATTAATCATTGAAGAAAAGATTCGAGATATATCTGTAAAGTTCTCTACAGCTCTTCATGACCTTGACATATCAAATGATATTGACTTCAAATAAAAGATTAAGGAGACAAAACTTATCATACAGAGCTTACTATTAGATTTATTATTAGCTAACTCTTAAGAGATGATAATTGCTCTTGACTGCAAAAATAACAAGGAAATTTAATTTGGTCTTTTAAGAGTTATTCTTGCAATTATCTTGACTAATAGGATTAAATGATATTATAATTGGAGCAATTCTTTGTGCTACGTTATTAAATAGTCTAATCTTTACCTTATTTGCCAGTTTATTTGCCGATAGTACAGGTAGACAAAGATATTCTAATATATATGCAAGTCTTAATCGCTTATTGTTTGCAAATCCAAGAACCTTGGATTCAAACATTTAAAAAGTTCAATACCAGTATTGGACTAAAGAACATCCGGGTAAAGAACATAGAACTAAAAATTGTTTGGTCGTCTGAAAAATAGACAACAAGACAGAGTAATTATATTACATCAAAGAACAAGCTTCGAATTATAAAATAGATATAATGTAAGAAAGATAGATGCACACTCTGGCTGAATAATAGTTTTACCTTTTAGATCACCTGACTTAATGGTATACTAGTAAGGTAAAGTAAGGTTAGTTAGATATCATTAAACCGACTCCATAAACGATTTGGGATGGGTAGTAAAGTATAATACTTACTTTACCATACTATACTTTACTTATTGGAACCCGTTTATTTAGGAGAAAAGCCAAATAACAAGAAAGAACAAATACTTGATCTTCTTGCAGAAGGAAAACTTTCTGTAAAAGAAATTGCGAGAACTGTTAATACGACAGAAGCAAATGTATATAAAGAAAGAAGCAAAGCTAGAGGCCTTCTCATAAGGCGAAAGACAAGGAGCGATGAAATGGTCATGATGGCAGGAGATGTCGACACCTCCTCCTTACCGTCGCGACGCTTGAAATCAGAAGGTAACCATCATTATCCGTATCTTAACATCCCAGATCTTGATGGAGAGGGAATAAAGAAATTGTATACAGAGTTTCAGGCAGGTAAAAAGCCGCCTGATATTATAGCTAACCATGGTTTTCATCCTGAAGTAGTAGAAAAAGAATATCAAAGATTTATGAAAATGAATGAGCGTGATATTGATGTATTTCAAAACCGCATAATTTCAACTGTCATAAAAAGGCCTTCTAAAAATACTAAACCTTTAGTGGAGAAATACAAAACAAATGGTTTTTTGACAGACAATGAGTTATCTGAGCTAGTTAGATTGAAATTGAGAGATGATTACCAACTAGAAATAGACATCTGGGGATTAGATGAAGAGGCGTATTTACCAAAAGGATGGTCAAGGATCAGATGTAAAAATTGTAACAAGAATGAGGTCGGGATTATATTAAATCCAACTTTTGGTATTGGTAAACATATTTTTGAACAGTATAATAATAACTACATATGTGATATATGTAAAAATGGCGGCATCTTTTAATATTAGTATTTGAGCTGAGGTTAATGGCTTGTCCAAATTTCTTTCATCTGAAAACAAATTTTATACTTTTAGCTTCTTCTAATGCCATCAGTCCTTCCATGGTAATATAAAAGTATTCTCTTGAGGAAAACAACATTCTTTTTCTGTGTATCCTTTCGATATAACTTTTAAACATTAAATCGGTAATTATTGGAGAAATTATTGAAATATCAAGACCAATTTGCTTTGAGATTTTCTTTTCTAGTTTTGGTTCTTTCTTTATGCATTCTAAAATGCTCATCTC
>JAREAI010000189.1:0-6307 GCA_029240435.1 Nitrososphaeraceae archaeon
TCTGTGTCGATTCCTAAATGCCACTTCCCAAATTCCTTAAAACCATTCTCTTCAATATACTCGTTCTCTTCTTGTGCAGACGGCTGATGCTCGCTCCACGTATCTTTCTCATCAAACACATAGCTTCCTTTTTCTACTAATCGTTTTGCATGCTCATATGCGCGTTTATTCAGTATTACTGCCATATGTTCATCTCCTTTCATTTCAATTGTTTCAGCATTAATGATAAATCTTTTGTAGTATAGATAGTACAGGTGCGAGGAATGCAACTTAGTATTTGATGATCGAATTATTGCAAATGAGCATCAAGAAAATGAAAAAAACATAGTAGAATAAGAAAGATAGACAGAATATCTAGTAACAGAGGATTATTACTTCTTTTAGTTAGTAACCTGTGATTATTTTATCTAAGATTCCACAGAATATATCTTCAAGCAAAATTATGCTAGAGAATCAATTGTATGAAGAGAATATATATACATACAGAGTAGAGCATGTTTTTATGGGATAAAAGTTAGTAGTTATTTTGTTACTACCATTGCAAGAAGATATAGAAATTAAGGAATTTGAATGGTATTTGCGTGATCATTTATTTAGGCAATCAAATCAAGGCAGACAACAACAATTCAAAACAGAGTCACTTGCACAGGAGATGACTAGCTTGTATTTGAGATATAGAAATTCTACTACTTCACAGCATATGAATGAAATGATAAATGCTGTAGTTGAAAACCTAATTTCACGTCAAGTACTAAAAAAGTTCGAGAATTCTTTGGAACTGACAAGCACACTCTCTCGATTACAATGCTCTAAATGTTTTTACGTTTGCTATCTGAGTAGTAATGAACCTAGAAATTGCTTGAGGTGTTCATTTAATGAATTACATGATTTTCCAAAGAAAAAATAATAAACTGATTCATATTCAAAAAAATATATGTACTATTTTAATTATGAAGCAGATGAGCCCTTTAGTTCCAAGAGGTTCTACTTTGGCTCCGAATAAGGAATCGATTCTTTTATTTCCAATATCTGTTTTCACTTTTTCTTTTTATATTTCAGAATCCCAAAAATAGTGCTATCAATGTGGGGTCAGTGGGATTAGGTCCCTTCATCTAGAAGGCTCCTGACTTTTTTCTTATACAGATTCTTTTTCCTTTCTTATCACTATCATATTAATCCAAGAACACCGTGTAGAAATTCTCGTTCAAAGAGTCAAGAAGTTTCATATTTTTAGCTTCAAGTTGGAAGTCAAAAACTTGGCTGTTCTCCTTAATCCGAGCCTCATGTATCGATTTTGGAATCACGATCACATTATTCTGTAAGCTCCAACGTATCAAGACCTGCGCTGGTGTTTTATTATATTTCTTTGCCAGCTCTAAGATCTTTGGATGGTTGAGTCTCTTTCCTCTGGTCAATGGACTATAAGCCTCAAGCTGAATATTGTTATTCTTACAGAACCGTAACAGCTCTTCTTGGTATAGGAAGGGATGAAATTCTACTTGGTTTACTGCAGGTACAATATCTGACTTTTCTAGAAGCTCGTTTAGTTCTCTGATTGAGTAATTACTCACACCTATTGCACGGGCTTTACCTTGGTGCAATAACTTTATCATAGCTCTCCATGTCTCATCACCAAGTCCTTGGACCGGCCAGTGAATTAAGTAGAGATCTACGTAGGACAAGCCTAGGCGTCCTAAGCTTCCTTCGCAAGCGTACAACGTAGAATCATATCCTTGATGGCTGTTCCAGACCTTTGTGGTAATAAAGACATCCTCCCTTCTTATTCCACTTTCCCTTAGTGCTCTACCCACATCCTTCTCGTTGCCATACAGCTCAGCGGTATCGATTTGTCTATAGCCTATCTTCAATGCATACCTGACTGCACGCAGAGTAATTTCTCCTGGCGGTGATTGGTAAACTCCTAGGCCAAGGTATGGAATCTCGACTCCATTATTCAACTTAGCACTAGACTTCAAAGTCAATAGCATAATAGATGGATCCATCTTCAGATCTATCTATATATATCTGCACAATAATTGCTAATAAGAATAAGAAGGCGTTAAAGTTTCTTTTTTTATCATTACAATAGGATCGTCAACCACTGGCGAAGATCACTCCAAAGATTATATTCCATTTAGATGATGACTACTTATTTATACATCAAATGAAAAATACAATGATTAGCTCAAATTCAAGAAGAATTTTACTTTATAGTTCCAGAAATATATTATTTATAATATATGAAAATCAAATGGAAAAACATATAGAGTTTGGATTCTAAAATTAGAATGGTATTTGTATTGAGAAATGAGGATTTTGTTAAGGTTGCTGATACAAAGGATATTCAACCTTCACAGATGAAAGAAGTTGAAGTTGATGGCGAAAATATCTGTGTTGCTAATGTTGAGGGAAAATACTACGCGATTGGGAGTATTTGCACGCATGAAGGTGGTCCTCTAGCTGATGGCATGCTTGAAGGCTACGAAGTTGAATGTCCCTGGCATGGCTCCAAATTTGATATGAGGACAGGAGAGGTGACAAATCCACCTGCAAATGAACCAGAACCAGCCTATGAACTGAATGTAGATGGTAATAATATATTAATTAAGAGGAGAGAAAGTAAAAGTAAATCTTCCTCGCAGTTTGAGCTAACACTATTAGAAAAAGATAAAGTTGAAGGTACCGATGTAACATCGTTTAAGTTTAGTAAACAAAATGATCATCAAGGACGAGAAGACAAACCACCACCACCACCACCATCACTAGATTATATTGCGGGACAATTTGCCTTTTTTGATATAGGAGGAGTCTATAACGACCCCAAAGGCCCGATCAGACATTTTACTATTTCATCTTCTCCAACTGAGAATTTTATAATGTTCAGCACTAGAATCAGAGACACACCATACAAAAAGAGACTTTCAACTTTAGAGGAAGGCGCAAAGGTTAAGGTAAGAGGTCCTGAAGGACAATTTGTATTACACCAAGATTATTCAAAGCCTGCTGTATTTCTTTCTGGTGGCATAGGTGTTACTCCATTTAGAACTATGATAAAATATGCTACAGATAAGCAGCTACCAGTAAAAATAGTAATGTTTGATTCCAATAGGAACCGTAACAACATCTTATTCAAAAAAGAATTTGATGACTGGGCGAACATAAATAAAAATCTGAAGATTACCTATACCATTAGTGATGATGAAGATCGACATGAACAATCATCGTCGTCTACTGCAAATAATGATTGGAGAGGAGAATATGGGAGAATAGACAAAGCAATGATTTTGAAGTACCTAGATACTAATGAACTGAATAATTCAATATTCTATATTTGTGGTCCTCCTAGCATGCTAAAAGCTATGCAAGCTTTGCTCCAAGACGATTTAGAAATTCCAAAAGAAAGAATCAAAGTCGAAGAGTTTACAGGTTACTGATGTGATTAATGTTCAACGAATAGAAATCAGAACTGTTCTTATGATACAACTGAAGTTTCACTATCTTCATTAGATTTTACAATACATAAACCATTGAATAGGCACGATAATATAGTTTAGACTCCCACCTAAGGGATTTGAGTTTTGCTGATAGTAGGGTTCATCCACTAGTCAGCAAATTTATTAAATCGATTACAACAATAAACCAAGAAGACACAGGAATAACATTGTCATAAGTCAGGTGGGGAAATGTAAGACATATTGACTCTATTTTGTAACTTGAAAAGGAGATATGGTGCGGGCAACCCACTTCTATCTAGTAGTAATAATAATCTATAGTCTGAATTATCATATAATACGCTTCTATCTAGATAGAAAAAGAGCATTGATAAAAGAAATAATAAAAAAAGTCAAGCTTTAGCTTCGTATATTAAATTAAATGGTGTCTGAGTAGCACGTTTAAAGTGTTTAAAGCCTGCCGCTTTTACTAATTTAGAGATACGACGCTCACCTGCTTGTGCTCCCAATGCAGGTCCATTATGAGATAATGATGCAGGTACGCAGACTAAACTAGATGCAGCATAATACATACGTCCAATCGGATTCAGATTATCTTCTAATTTATCATTTGCGAATGGTTCTACAATCATCCAAGTACCGCCTGACTTGAGTGTCTGCAATACATGAGAAGCAGCACCACTAGGATCACCCATATCATGTAGGCAATCAAAGAATGCTACCAAATCATATCCTTGACCACCCTCCTTAGCTGGAAAATCAGTAGATGATGCTACCTCAAATGTTATTCTATCTTCAGATAAGCCTTCTTCTTTTGCTCTTTTACGTGCTATCTCAATAGATGGTTTATGGTAATCAAATCCTATGAACTTGGAATTAGGATATGCCTTGGCCATGAGTATAGTTGAGATACCATGGCCACATCCAACATCTGCTATTTTAGCACCGCCACACTTTAATTTCTCTTCTACCTTTCCTCCATCAAGCGAAGGAATCCATGAGCTTACAATATTAGCAACATAATTTGGTTTGAAGAATCTTTCGGTACCTTCGTATAAGTTAGGATCATGATCGCCCCAATCAACACCTTTTCCAGTACGGAAGGCATCAGTAATTTTGGGCTCATCTCTAAAAAATGCCATTGCACCTTGAAAACCACCAAGTGAAAATACAGGACTATTTTCATTAGCCAAAGCCATCGCTTGCTCTGGGAGAAGAGTGTATTCTGCTGTATTTGGATTGTAGCTAATATATCCTCCAGCAGCTTGATTTGATAGCCATTCCCTTACATAGCGTTCAGTAGTCCCAGTACGGCTAGCTAATTCTGCAGGTGTAACTGGTTTAGAATCTGCCATAGCTTTGTATAATCCAAGTTTGTCTCCAATTATTACTAAAACAGTGCTCTCAGTTGCACCAAGATCATTTACTACTTTTCCCATAAAGTCTTTGAGCTTTGCTTCGTCTATACTGTAGTTCTTGTTATTAGTGGCGCTACTAGTGCTACTATTATCATCATTATTATTAGTTATTTTTTTTGAGTTCATAATCCCAATTAATATATAGAGAACTATAAATAATTATTTTGAGCTCACTACCATCTCATTATAGGTTATTATTTCGCCAAAAAAACTAATAATATATAACATTCTCAATGGAGTGAAGTGAAGGTTCTGAGTATTATTATGCTTTATGTGAAGAAGATAGATTTAATACATATCAAGTTATTACACATTATTGTTATTGCTTATTTCTTATTTCAGTTATTAGTTCCACTAACCTTTCCTTTCTTTCTTGCTTTTTTTTGAGTGGCTTGTTGTGGTTGTTGTTTTTTCTGACGACCTATTTCTCTCTGTAATTGAATTACCACTGAATATAGCTGTTTTATTGTAATTGATTGTCTATCTATTTTATTAAAAGACTTTTGTAATGGCTGAAGTACCTTTTCTATCTTAACCAGTTGGTTTGATTGTTTTTCAAGTTGTTTTGATATATTGCTTGTCTGTAATGGGTACTTCTTCTTCTGGCTTAGTGAGTAGGCTTGCTTCTCCTCCACCAGCTATATCTTCTGCTTTTGCTTGTACTCTTTCTTGTAAAGCCTCTTTTTCCTGCTGCTCTTCTGATGATGATGATGCTTTATCTTCTTCCGGCCCAGTTTCCGTACTTAGTCTCCACTTCATTTCTTCGTTTTCTAACATGTACTATAATAAAATGTTCAAGGTATTAAATTACTAACTACTCTAATATAGTGCATATGAGATTTTTTATATCCTCAGTATAAGAACCAGTGTAGTTAGCGGGCTAGGTGGGATGCGGGACAAATTTGACTTAAATATGCCACCTAGATTATTGTAGGAAGGAATTGATTGAACATTGCATTTTTCGTATAAATATCTCAGAGGAGATATAACATTAAAGATCTATGGAGGAATGGGATCCAGCCAATAATGATTTTGTATTGAGATGTAATAGCTGCTGGAGAACAAATAACAAGCATGTCAAAATTATCCGTACTTCACATGAAAAATATTATTGTGAACACTATTTGAGTATCTATGATCTATGCCATAGCTAAACCTAACAATTGGTGTAATTAATATTTTAGAAGATTGACAGACCCGGGCGGAATAAGTGACGATATGGTGCTAAAAGTAGGTTTCTAAATATAGAAAAGATAGATGATCTTTAAATTTTTCTAAAGCAATATACCAACAGGCATTATCTTTTATACAATAATGATGCTAGACTAGTTATTAAGGTTCAAATTTCATAATAAATGTATCCTTAGCCAATCTATATCCCAACTTTTCATAAAATGGCTTAGTTTTCTCTGAACAATATAACAATACTTTTCTGCA
>JAREAI010000190.1:0-6055 GCA_029240435.1 Nitrososphaeraceae archaeon
TCCCATGAAACCTATTTGATATATTCACTTAATGCATGTCAATCAAAACCAATGGACTTTTAAACTGAAAAATATCTTTCCTACTTTATAGGAAGACCGTCTAAACAACCTTAATCATTCTTATTTTTAATTGCACGAGTTCTTCGTTATTACATTCAGAAAATTGCATTAGTTGTTCGCCTTTCGGATCATCTTCGAGCGATACTAACCATCTATTCACAAACCATGTAAAATCCTCTACAGTAATTGCAGTTACTTGATTTGCAAAACCAAGAAAAATTGCTTCTTCTTTCTTCTCTTTGTCATCTGCTGCTGGTGATTTATTATTATTATTATTCATTTTATTTGGAGTTTGACAAGTGCTATTATAAGATATGAATTGAAGCACTAAGAAGGATGGGAGTGAGGGAGAGTAATATGTTATTATGGATTGGAATATGGATGTGTATTTGCAACCAGAAGCGAAGAAGAATCTATTATCTCGAATTCCATAATATTGCCTCATTAGGCGAGAGTCAACAGATTGCGGCCTCGTTTCATCTTCACACTTGTTAGACTCTTTTTATCATCTCTTGCCACTTCTCCTCTTCTCTTCTGGAAAGAGTAATCGGCTTACTCCCTTCTCTTCTGGCTGACCATAAAGATCTGGATGTAGATAATGGCCTCGTTCCTTGGAGAATCATATTTGAATAATGTGACCACTATAGGCCCGTTTTGGCCTTTTGCACCAAGGTGTGTATGTCCTGCTGTAACACCTGTTATGTTTGTAGCTTTTACACATGCTTCTAATTTTTAATCCTGAAAATACAAGAGTTGAAGGAAATAGCAGATTTCCTACTCATGGTGCAATAACTCCTCCTGCATGTATTCATCTTGCTTTAGAGATAGAAAAAAATGAGTACGACAATTCAAAAAATATGCTGACACAAAATTATACTGCTATTGAAAAAGAGATAGCATGGGGCAATGGAAGTGGGTCAATTTACTTTAGAGACCCTGCAGGCAATCTTGTAGAATTTGTAACTAAAGGAAACTGGCCAGTAGAAGATGGGTAACAAATCTATGGAATTGTTAGTGTATCGAAGGATCATGTGAGACGATGTGAGTAGTTAAAAGTTAGTTCGTTCCTACGTATGAAAACGGTTCAAAGCTGCCAGTGGGATTTGAAACCTCGGTTCGTGTCCTCCTTCCAGTGGGCTTCATCATTCACTATAAGAGTGGGTACAAATTAATTCTTGCTGTAATGCCAGCAGATATTTCTACTCACACTAGCTGTTATTATACTAATAAGTTCAACCCAAGGTTGATTGTCCCCATATTTAATAGGAACCATAAATTTTTGCATATTATTAAGTATGTAACAGTTTAGGCGGCTCTGTTAACTTAACTGGTTTTCAATAGGAATTCTGTAAATTTTATTCTGTTTGTTTCCAGATGTAGATATAGGATATACATCTTAAACCAATTCATTATATGCTGTCTGTCACAATCTTTTATTCTACAGGGAAAATGGTCATCAAAACATTCAGTTCTATCCTTGACCTGCTGAATAAATCTCTCCATTAGATTCTTCATTTCAATTTTGTATACAAAGTGCTTTAACCTTAACCACTTACAAGCATCACTGTACCAAAGAGCACCATCAGTAGATATGGGCTTTATTCCATATTTAGTTCTGAGCTGCTTAAGGAATCGATAGCATACAAAAATAGTTTTCTCTCTTGACAAATGAATCATCAAGCATGATTTAGTAATTGGTTCATAGGCTATCCATAACCAATAAGCCTGGCCATTTACCTTGAGTAATGTTTCATCTACAAGTATTTCTTTGACTAAATGTCTTTTTACTTTAAATCTATCTGCTAGTTTTGAATATTTCTGTACCCATTTCCATATTGATACATGTGTTCTTTTAATAATTGGTTCAAGCGATTTGATGCAAATCTATAGCTTCTAGAACTAAAATACAAGTACAAACCATAAGCAATCACAGCTGGGTCTGTCCTGCTGATATACTTCAGTATGTCCATGAAATTATTAGGACAGACTCAGCTTTAGATGTACAATAAAATAGGGAAGTTAACAGAGCCTATATCTCTATCCAATTATATCCCCCATGATTGTCTTCCGTCACAACAGCTTGACATGTGAGAGAATGGCAAGTCTCTAGACTACATGAAGTTGATGTACGGAACCAGCATCTAAAGCTTTTATGAATCCACTACAAGACCCTAAGCATTATTTGCAAACAATAGCATATTAATTGATAGTACAATACTAAAGACTAGGGAGAGATGGTGATACCCGAAAAGCCCATAGTCCTTGTTAGTGCAAGCCAATGCACCTAAAAACTACTCGATAGGAATAGTGTTAATTTAGAAACGAATTAAAAATTCTGCGAGGACAAAAGAGAGTTAGAAGCTAAAATATAGTTCTTGTTGTTCAGAACAATATTGCAACCAATACTTTAGCATTCGAAGAAGATCTATCGCTATATAGCTAACCAAAAAAATTTAAAAGAGATATTAGTGGGTTACTAATGCATAACTTGTTGTAAATGGTCTTTCACTAGAGGAGTATATTGCCAAACCATTTCCACCAAATGTAAATGTACCCATTTTACCGGGAGTAAGTAGTCCTTCTCTATTTCCTAAATCTGCCACTGTTATATCGTAGTTTGTTTTGCCATTATCAGGGCTCCAGATGGCTTTTGTACCTTTTTCCTCCCCTAGTTTTAAAGGTCCATGAAAAGTTAAGAATTGTATGTTTTCAGATGAGCTAAACGACAAAGTTCCTGTTTGATTTTCGTGCGAAGGAGGTATGATCCATGAAATTTGTCCAGTATTGTTTCCAATTACTTGAAAAGGAGTTGATGTAACAGTTTCCGTCTTATTGGTTTCAGACGGATCTATTTCTCTATAAATTACTGTATAATTGCCAGTGAACGGAGTTTCAGAATCTGTGTGAACTGCAACAGCATTTGCTGCAAACTGCCATGTCCCTATTTTTTGATCTGATTCCTTCGTTGATACTGCATACCATATATTACCACCATCCATTGACGCGATTAATTGTCCTTTTTTATCATCAGTTAAATTGACTGGCCCAATAAACGACACTGGTTGAACATCTGTTGTTGCTGAATAAGCTAAAATACCTTCATAAAGCTTCCCCGTATCGGGAAGGACTAGAATTATTTCATGTTTTGTGTTTTGTATATCTGTGTGTATTTCTGTAGAAGAATTTAATGTTCCTGATAAAGCTTTCCATGGACCGCTAACCGGCAATGACGAAGTCTCATTCATCTTGCGATTTTCCGCTTCTTTTATTGCAGATATCATTTCACTGTGATCTATACTACTAATGTTTGGTGTTTGTAATGATATTTTTTGGTATATGTTAGACAGATCATTTAATTCTAATATAGAATCTACATTGCTAATTTTAGAATTAGGTACTATATTTGAATATAATGTGCTTGACTCTAATGCTAATGATTTTGTTGGGATTTGACTAAATAGTATTCCTAATGTTACTAATGTTAAAACAAAAATTTTGATGTCCATTTTAAAGATGGCACGTATAAAAACATAACTAAAATTAGATATAAAAGCGTTTTTACAATAGTAAAGGTTATGATTACACTTGGAATCCGATTTACCGGAAATATTCATAAACAAGTTTAAGTTTAGCATCACTAGCGATGAAGACATCAACTGAAGACGATAGTTTAGATGTCGTAATTATTGGAGGAGGAGTTGCAGGGCTTACTACTGCCGTATTGCTTGCTCGTAAAGGAAAGGCAGTAACGTTGTTTGAACAATCGTCAAATGAAGTTGGAGGCCGTGCTAGGACTACAACAATTCATGGTTTTTGCTTCAATCAGTGACCACATGCACTGTATCTCACTGATTCAGGCGATTCAGTCTTAAAGGAGCTAGGTATTGCCCACTCTGGGGGTATTTCTGGAGGGAAAGGAGCTTCTTATCTAATAAAAGATGGAAAGAAATACCAAGTATCATATGATTATAGCGGAGAATCGTCTGCCAATAGTGAAAAAAAGGAGATGAAGTAAGTCTCGGTCAGTTCTTGAATTCACTTGCTCAGATTGATTTTTCACAATTAGAAAGTGTCGCTGTACAAGAATGGTTGGCAAAAAAATACGCGATAAAAACTTAGCTGAGACGATCAAGACATATTTAAGACTATATACTTATGGAAACGATCCAGATATTCAGAGCGTCGGCTCGGCGCTTCGCCAGCTTTATGCCGCCGGACCCATGTATATAGATGGGGGTTGGCAAACGCTTGTAAATGGGCTTCTGGCTGCAGCCTAAAATGGCAAGGCAAAGATTGTTAAGGGAAAAAAAGTAACGAGGGTAGAAAGAACAGATTCTTCTAGATGGTTAGTTACGCTCTCTGACAAGACCCAAGTATCAGCAAAGATAGTTGTAATAGCGCAGGTCCAAAAGATGCCTACAGTCTTTTCAATGATAATGAGAGACCCAAGATGGTGTCAAAGGCGGCAAAAGAAGCGAGACCTATACGCATGGCGTGTTTGGATGTCGCTCTTAACAACCTCCCAGACAAAGATGCCTTATTTGCTCTTGGAGTGGACTTAGCCCTATATTTTTCGGTTCATTCTGCATATGCAAAGCTTGCTCCTGAGGGCGGTTCACTTATCCATGTAGCAGAACATCTGGGCAGTTGGATCGAGCCAAAACCAAGAGAGGATCAACAGGAGTTAGAAGAGCTCCTTGATTTGATGCAGCCTGGATGGAGACAGGTGATTATTAAGAAAAGACCATTGCCCAATATGTTAGTCTCTAATGCTGTTGTTACAGCTGCAGCAGGTGGATTGGCTGGAAGACCTGATGAAAAATTGGAGACAATCTGTATATAGTGGGAGACTGGGTAGGCAAGGAGGGATTGTTGTCTAATGCATCTTTTGCAAGTGCAAAGCGTGCTGCTGATCTTATTTTAGATGCATGAACTGAAAGAAGTTGCCAAGATTATTATGAAATAGTCACGTGCCTGTCAAGTATTGAGTCAAGTTGGTTGTCACATCTTAATGCAACAGACTATATATTGTAAATTGGCATTCTGAACATAGATGGATGCACGTCCTTCAAGTGATCTCCCTTTTCGGAAGCTCCTAGATAATGTACAGGGAAGATCCGAATTCGTCATAGCAGTCATTATTGATGTAAGAGGTTTTTCGTCCTTTGCTATGAAGGTTGAATCCGTTCAGACTACTGCCTTTTTGAAAAGGATATACATTGAGATGATAGATAGGTACTTTGGGAACGCTTCATTCGTCAAACCTACTGGTGATGGGCTGCTTTTGGCATTTCCCCATGATGAGACTAATCTTAAAGAAGTCGCCTCTTATTGTCTCACATGGATCAACAATCGACTATTCTGGAAGACCGTTCAACATAGCATCGAGACTCATGGATCTTGCCAGACCCAGTGGAATTATACTGGATTCGAAGTTCGGAGAAAATCTCATACCCTCTAACGTAAAAGGCAAATTCTCGAGTGCTGATGTGTACTTGCGTGGAATTACAGATGATGCATTGACGAAAATCTATTACTCGAAAGATACTACTGTAATTCCATCCGAGAAAACGAAGTTGCCCAAACCTATTAATGATGCCTGTCTTCCTGAATGAATCATCTTTTCGCATCGCATGTAGTGTTGCTTTCCAGTACTTATTATTAGTAATAGAAACCACAACATGGAAATGAAATGTGATAGGGTATTCTAACACATTTCTTGACGGTGGCAGATCCGAAACGATCTGAAGAGTTTTATCTTCGAGTTTTTGGAGGAGAGGTAATTCGCAGTGGAGAGCCCACCATCATCCAAATTGCAAATAGCTGGGTAGTTTTCATATGTACATATATACAATGCAACATTCAGGTTATGGATCTGACAAACTTAGATTATTGCCTATGCTAACAAATTCTGCGCTATACTGGCAGGAGATCTTTCTAGAAAATCTGAAAAAGATGATAGTAAATCTTTTAATAGATTTATTAGGAATAATAA
>JAREAI010000191.1:0-5387 GCA_029240435.1 Nitrososphaeraceae archaeon
CTATCAAAATCTTGCTTATGAAAGACACAAAATCTTTTCAAGTTTATATCAAATTTTGAGGGCATCGACAACTCATGCTTTACAAGTTCTTCTCCTTTGCTATAATGATAAAACGCCCCGGCATCAGCAATTACAGAAATTCCGCTCTTGCCTAAACTTTCAGCTTGCTTTAGTAAGTTTTTAACATATGAAGGATGATCGAAATCAAAAAAACCTTTCACAGAATCAATAATTACGAGAGAACCATCCCTTTCATATTTTTCTAAATTGCTAGAGACTTCACCTCTCGGTAATAAAAAATTTCTAAGATTGTCAACAGTTTCATAATATGAAAGGATTAAAACAATCTCCTTATTATCTTCAATTTGAGATTTGATATAACCTGAATAAATCTCTCTTAGCGTCATTATATCGGGATAGACAAGGATATAGTGAGCACCATATTCTGCTTGTCTTAATTGTTCTAGAATATTACCAGTATTACCATATATGACATTTTTGAGCATACAGAGACAACCAAATGATGCATCTACTGACATTTTAATCTATACAAACTTTAATTTAGAAAATAGCTTCAAAGCAGTTGTCAGAGCACAAAGAGTATAATATTATTCGTATTATAGTTGAGACAGTCATCGAATGGACAGGAATATAAGATTTTAAGTGTTTGAAGGATTAAGAAGAAATTCTGACTATAAAATTATATAAATATAATCTATGATACATCAAAACAATTTCTACTTTTGGCTATCAATACCGCTATTTCATTATCCCTCATGACAAAGACTGCCTGATTTTCATTGTAGATATTTTTAACATTAAATAAACTGCAGGAATGATATAAATTCTGTTAGAATCACTTTATAATGTACTCTAAAAGTCATCATATTTTCAAAAAGATTGTCATGATGTGAATGAACTATAGATTATCTTCTTCTCTCTTTTGTTAGAATTAGCAAGCCTTCAACCTCATTAGGATTTAGATATACTTCTCCTTTTAAGGATTCTTTGATACCTACAACAGGTTCTTTACATTCAGGACAAATTTGATAATAAATAAATACGCCATTGTTCCTTCCGTTCTTGCCAATAAAGACGTTACTCATCTGAGGATGAATATTCATTTGGCAAGTAGGACATAACATATTCTTTACTCTTGTTATTATAATTTTATGCTTTTAATATCTTTTTCTTTCCTATAGAAATCATAAATAGATTATGTCTGAGGTTATATTATGATAGCTTTAAAGATTATATTTTTGTTTGAAATACTAAATATAGCAAAGGATTGATAAATGCCTATAGAAGATGCTAATCGATATATATATGTCCTCATACGATTAGAATATAACAGAGACCAATATTATTTTTGAAAATCCTTAGATTGAATCGTACCAGGACAAAGCCGAAACAAGAAATGGAAACACACTGCGTACACATGGTATATGTCTTCAGATGTTATAATTATCCATATATCTTCTCATATATGTTGAAGCCATTGTCAGACTTTCTATTGTATTGGTAGAAGAAAAAAAGTTATGTCTTCTTCATTATTAGGACTTAGCTTATAATTTGGCTATTGATATAGAATAGATGTACTGAAGAGAGAACAAAACAATAAAATTATAATAATTAGGAATATCACTAAATGCGATATTCCTAAAATTATAAACCTGCAAAAGCAATCGTTTGCAGATATGGCTGAATATGGTATGATATGGCCATCGTCTTATCTTGAAAACCATATCAGTATATTCCCAGAAGGGCAATTTTGTGCTGAGGCAATAGATAAGGATAATGGCGATATACCCAAGAAGAAGATGATTGTTGGCTCTGCTAGCAGTCTAATAGTTACACTAGAACCGCCGTATGCTGAGCATACATGGTATGAGATTACAGGGCAAGGCCTGTTTATGAACCATGATATTACTGGGGATAGCTTATATGGAGCAGATATTTCTACTCATCCACAATTTCAACGTCAAGGGATTGCTTCAATGCTTTACAATGCAAGAAAAGATTTGGCTATAAAATTGAATCTGCGTAGAATAATAGCGGGAGGCAGATTATACTACTACTACAAATATGCTGATAAGATATCGCCTATAGAATATGTTAACAGAGCAATTGTAGGAGAAATAAAGGATCCTGTTCTATCGTTTCAGTTAAAAAATCGATTTAGATTTATCAAAATTTTACCTAATTATCTTTATGATAAGAAGTCATTAAATTATGCCGCCTTTATCGAATTGTTAAATCCTTTTTATAAATGAAAAACTAATGAAAACAGCTAGAAGAATAAAATGTATTAGAAAATCTTCTACCCGAATATTGCATTGCTACTATATTAATACCTAACGAGCCATCCATTACTATAACGCCAGATAATTTATATTGTTCTTTTTTGTCAAGATCTATTTTATCGTCTGCTCAGACCAGACATTATAACAGGAATTTATAATTATTTAAGATATTAGAAACTATAAATTAATACAATACAACTCATAAAAAAATGCAGTGGATTATTTACTCTAGTCTTTTTCCTGCTCTTTTATTCCTTCTTCTATAGTTTTTTCTCCAGGAGTATCCACTGTTTCACTTCTTATCTCTTCATTCACTTGGCGTGTTTCAGTTACAGGTTTTTTCTTTACAACAACTTCTTCTTTAACATAGGGCTGCTTTGTAACTTCTACCTCTTCTCTCTTTAATGGAATCTTTATTTCTGTTTTAGATTCTACTGGACTTTCAGATGTTATACTAGTATATTTTCTATCCGAAGGGGGTCTTTTCTCTATCGTGACTTCTTCATGTGTCACAGGTACTTCAACTGTTTTTGTTTGAGTTACTGGTTCCTTTGTTACAGTTGCTTCTTCTCTGGATTCTCGTTTGGATACATTGACTCTTTCTTCAATCAGAGGAACACGACTATCAGTTTCTTTTGAAACATTTGCCATATCTTTCTCTGTAACATCTGCATTTTCGTATGATGAAGAATATTGATCAGCAACAGGTGGTGAGTCTCCCATAAACCTGTTTCTTACTTCTTCTTTTGATATATTAAATCGCAATACGCTTCCATCATATGACTCTGCCATATTCTTTGGAATATAGAATTTCTCTTTGTTTATCAATCCTTTCTGTACTAAAACATAATCTCCATCTATCTCTTTTACTTCTCCAAGGTCTTCGTCATCAGATCCTCTTGCTTCCTTCTTTATTACATCATCCCAATCTATATTGTTTGAATTACTCATAAACAATGATAATAAATATATAATTTAACAGTTGTTAGAACTGCAGAATGCGTGTATATTTAATAGACTTCTATAACGGTAGGCTCTGTTAATAAACTCCATTTTGGTGAGATTTGTGAACTTGATTCTGTTATTACCATGTACAGATATAAAGGATAGACACATACTTAATTATCTAATGTTATCTTTATAGATTTTAATTATGGAGATTATGGCAATATCAATATTAGGACCAATGATAATGCAACATTGACTATATCAATAACCATTGTCAATCCACTATAAGATTAGCTTTTGTTTTTACTAACTATTATATAATTATTGATTCATGTGTTCCATGCTCTTGAGTTGCTGCTGTTCTTATTTAGTTAATGGTAGAGAAAAACTAAATATGGCTCCATTTCTATCAGCATTATTTTGAGCCCACATCTTCCCGCCATGGGCCTCAATAATACTCTTTGAGACAAACAATCCCAGCCCTGTACCTTCAAATGATTTTGAAGCAAACTTCGAAAATAATCTTGGCAATATTTCTGGGTCTATTCCGGTACCCGTATCTTTTATATTAAAAGTTACCTTGCTGTCTTTTTTTTCTACTACAATGGATATCGTTCCTTCTTTTGTAAATTTCACAGCATTATTTAATAGATTGGAAATAACCTGAGTTATCCTCTCTTTATCTGCTTCTATAAAAAGTGAGTCCTTGTCAAATTCATATAGCAATTTTACTTTTCCATTACTAATTTGATTTCTGATATCTTGTATGGTATTTGATATCACTTCATTTAGATTGAATCGTTCCTTATGAAGTATTAGAGAATGGCTTTCTATTTTTGTTACATCTAATATGTCCTCTGCAAGTCGCTGCAATCTTTTCGCATTCCTTATGACTGCATCTAGCAAAGATATTTCTTCTTCTATTTCTTTACCTTTGTTATTCTTTTCTTTCCTAGATCGGAGAACTTGGGCCAAAGCAAGTATAGGTTGAATCGGGGTTCGTAATTCATGAGCTGCTATATTGATAAAATCTTTTTGCATTTTATCATGTACCTCTAGCTGTTTGTTAGCTGATTCAAGTTTCTTATTTGATTCCATTAGAGACTCATTTGTTATCTTCAATTCTGAAGTCTTTGAATATAGTTGTTGATTTGATACACTTAGTTCCGTTGTCCTTTTTTTTACCTCATTTCCTAAAATACTGCTCCATTTGATAAGAAATATTATTAGAACTGCTACAGCAGCAGTAGTTCCTGCAAGAAGTGAAAACATCTTTGCCCTTTCTGTAACAAGAACATCATTTATGTCTGAATAGATTTGTGAAGTTGGTGTCACTAGCTGAATAAAATATATAGGTTTATCATTTACAAAAATTGGATATGCTGTGGTCAACCTTTCACCTTCTCCATAGTCGTAGACCGCATAACCGGAGTTACCTGCTAATAGGTTCTGTGTAAGGTTATTCAATATTTTATTGTGATTGATGAATTGTTGTGTCTCATAACCAAAAAAGTTCTTTCCTACCAAGTCTTGGCTTGCACCAACAGCCAAGAGAGTCGCATTTCTGTCGAACCCTACTAAAAACTGTGAATTGATATCTAGAACATTTCCATAATGTGCAAAAAAGTTTACAGTAGGAATTGATGCTCCTACTAATCCAATATATTGGCTGGTTTCTCTATTTATTACAGGATAGGTTATAAAAATTCTATATACATCCTGTCTTTCAAAACCAGCAGAAAAGACAGGTGTTAGACCTTTCTTTGTCTCTTTTACCCAATCTCTGAATGAAAAATCAATACCAAGGAAAGTTTCTGAGCCAAGTGGGGCAAAACTATTAACCATGATATCATTTTTATCTAAAATAAATAGTCTGTCAATGACAGTATTAAATTGCATATATTTGTCCTTCATTAGCTTTTTAATTCCGTCTCCTGAAACATCTCCTTGTTGTAAATAAAACGAATTTGCCAACGTGTCGAGCATGGCTGTGGCTAAACTAATATCTGAACCTATATGTTCAGAAATTTGCTGTGTAGATTCCATCTGCCGCATTTTTTGCTCTTCAAATAGACTATGTCTGATATTACTCTCAGTAATACTTTGAAGGTAAAAGAATAAACCATATGAAAGTAT
>JAREAI010000192.1:0-5374 GCA_029240435.1 Nitrososphaeraceae archaeon
TTTAGTAATTTTATAAACTCAATAAAAAGTCCAGAAACTAAAGAAAAATACAGTTACAACTTTTTGAAATATACCGAATATTTGAAAATAGAAAGAGACAATATTTCTGACCTTTTACAAAAGGATGTAAGAATCATACAAAGTGATATAATTGAATATATAATGAAATTGAGAGATGAAGGATACTCATACTCATCAATAAGCGGTAAGTTGGCTGCAATTTTCTTATTCTATGATATGAATGATATTGTTCTCAACAAGAAGAAAATATCTAGATATGCTGGGGAACATGAAAAAACTGTAAAGGATCGTGCTTATACTAGAGACGAAATCAGAAAAATTGTTGATGCTTGCGATTTAAAATACAAAGTTGTTGTTTTGTTGATGGCTTCTACTGGCTGCAGAATAGGTGCAATCCCCAATTTACGATTATCAGGTCTGAAATATGTGGAAGACTATCAATTATACCAAATCACTTTCTACGAGCATAGCAAGAAAGATGCTTACTATTCTTTCTGTACACCTGAATGTGGCAAATACATTAATGAATATTTACAATATAGAAAAAGATGCGGTGAGAAACTTAATGAGAAATCACCGCTAATAAGAGATGATTTTATCTTGGATGATTTGTTACATATTGAAAATCCAAGAACGTTAGGAATAGGTGCATATATTATGTATATAAGAAAAATACTTGTAGAAACAGGATTAAGGACAATAGTACCAATCATAGCAACAGAATCAGATACAGCCTGGAAAAAACAACGAAAAGAAATTGCACAAAACCATGGCTTCCGCAAATTTTGCCATACAACAATGGCAAATGCTCGAATTAATATAGAAATTAGGGAAATGTTATTGGGTCATTCTATAGGATTATCAGATGCATACTATAGACCCACTTCAGAACAATGTCTAAATGAATACTTGAAAGTTATCGATGATTTGACAATAAATGAAGAGAACAGATTATGTAAACAAGTTCAAGAATTACAAGAAAAGAACCAGGATAAAGATTACATCATTCAAGGAAAGTTAATAGAAAAAGATGATCAAATCAAAGCATTACAAGAATCTATTAAGTTCCTTTCCGATACAGTCAATAGAGCACTTTTAGCAGATCCATCTACTAAGATCATTACTGCTCCTGAAAGCAATGGAATGATAGTTAAAGGAATTGAAATAAAACCAGAAATAAACAATAAAGTAGAAGGAAATGTAAAAACACTTTCTTCTCACAAGAAAAATAAATTTTAAAGTTCTGACTGATAAATAAATGAGGCTTTCTAAACTTAATTTTATTTGTTAAAAAAGTATAGGTCTCTTAGGCTTTTGAATTTTATCATCTTTTGCCTGATCTGATTTGGAATATCTAGAACCGAATAATGTTGTCCATGAAACAGCCCTTCCCATATCATCATTAATTATATGATCAGCCCCTCCAATATCTCCACCGAATTCTCTAGAGGCTATAGTACTCATATATTGGAAAATAACATATTGAATATCTCGCATTAAACCTAATCTAAAATTATTGGGGTCATTATATATGTCCCAATAAAGCAAGGAAAGCATAAACCTTCTTATAATATTGTTATATCCATTTTCCTGACAATATATAGTAAAATATGGAACTTTTTCTACCTTTCCATCACTATTTTCTTGTTCTTTAGTATATGTTTTCTTGTCTAATTCAGTAATATATCCAAATAGTTCCTTTACATCAGTTTCAAATACATCTCTTAACTCAGGATATTTTACTAAATGTTCAAAAAATACTATTAGATTTGCCATAGATCGAAAAATATATTGATCCAAGAATCGTAGTCTCTGTACATTAAGATTTTTATATTTATCTTCAATTTCCTTCTGTAACTTTTCAAATTCTTCAATTCTTCCCTCCTTTTTTATGTTGTTTGCCTTTTCCATGTCTCTACGATATTGTAACTCTTTATTCAAATAAATCCACATTTTAGAGGGAAGACTGTAACTTTCATTATCTAAATCCTTAATTCCTTTGCCCAAAGTGTAACTCAATAGACTTAAAGTTACATTTCTATATTAAGATATTGTCTATGACAATAGATATCAATAAAATCATAACTAAGCCTTGGAGAGGAAATTCAAACGGCTCTTTAGTTATCTTAATACCGAAATCAATTGCTGAGAAAATTCAAATCACAACTTCTTCTTATGTGACGATACAGAGTGATGATGGAAATAATCTGATAACCATCAAAAAATTAGATTTAGAAAGGTTAGTTTAATTGAGCCACAAACCGCAACAACCATTTCCTTCATCAGAGTTAGACATAGAATTAAACAAGATTGATTCATGTTGGCACCAAGGCGAAACTGCATTTAAGGATGCTCAAAAATCAGCAAAAAAAATCTTTATACTACTAAAAATGCAGTATGGTTCTTCATTCCCCACTAAACATATTGTTGAAAAAATGAGGAATAAGTTAGGACATCTAAACGGAATATCTGATTATGAAATTAGAAATTTGCTAAGAGATGATTTTTTGATTGAATAAAAAAGAAATAAAATATCTCGACCCCAAGAATAATTATAATACAGGTAACAATCTAATAAATAATTCGTTTCTTACTCAGGATGAGGAAATCAAATCTCTTCAAAAATCTGTTGCTAATCTCAGACCTTATATCAGAAAAATAATTCGGGAAGAGTTGAAGGCAGCCTTCAACAACAATGGAGGACTTTAAAAATTGGATATTTTAGATCCCGATTTAACTGATGAGCAAAAAGCAGAAATACTAAGGGAAAAGGACGAAGACCAAGAACGATATGCTAAAGGTGTAATTGTAGATTATAATAACAATTTAGTAAACGGTAACGGTAAATTAAAGAACAAAAATAATAACCAGTTCGGACAACCAATACAACAACCAATAAAAATATCAACAGAAAATGAAATTTATAAAATCAAAATATTAAGTGAATATAAAAAATTAAGAAAAGAAAATGATGATGATTTAACTTTTAAACAATGGTCCAATACTTTAAAAGAGAAACGTCAGAAACTAAATGACAAAGTAAATGAATACTTTCCTACAATGCAGTTACTTTTGGATTTTGAATTATCAATCAAAAAGATATTGAATATTGAAGATATTACTCTTCCATTTATGGGAATTGTGTTTGCAGTACCTTCTTCATTAAAGACAGCATTCTTTAAGTTTCTTAGAAATTTTTGGTATTCATATTATACTGATAAATTTACTGCAAGGGCTTTTGTATCCCATAGTGCAAATGTACCGAAAGAAAAATTAGTAGAAATAGATATGCTTCCCCAAATACAAAATAGGATTTTACTGACTCCAGAACTTTCTGCATTATTTACAGGAAAAGATGATGATGTTAGAGAACAATTTGGAATGATAACCAGATTACTTGATGGTGAAGGTCTTGAAACAAATTCAGGAGTTCATGGTAAAAGAGGATATTACGGAAAGTATATGTTTACCTGGTTAGGTGCTGCAGTAGATATACCATATTCTGTTTACAAATTCTTGTCTACTATTGGATTCAAAATCTACTTTTTGAGATTACCTAGAATTGAAGTAACTGTAGATGATTTAGTAGACCAAATATCTTCAAAAAAGAACTTTAGTGAAAAGATGGAAGAAATTGAGAAATTATTAATTGACTATCTTATTTGGTTTGAAATCTGTCCTATTTCTATAGGTCAGCAGGATAGACTTGCAAAGATAGAATGGGATAAAGAAAAAGATGACAAAGAAACGATCAGAATTATAGCACGACTTGCTTTATTATTATCACATTTAAGGGGGCATGTTGTAGTTTATGAAAGTAGTGAACACCCTGATTTCTTACCACTCGAAAAAAATTCCATTTCTCATAACAATAATAATAGTAGTGGTTTTAGTCATCGACTTCCAACAATAGAAAATCCTAGCAGAGCAGCCCAACAATTATACAATCTAGCCCGTGGTCATGCATTATCATATGGAAGAAATTACATAACAAAAGATGATGTATTACTTGTCATTAAAGTCGTCTTATCAACTAGTTTAATTGAGCGAGTTTTAGTTTTGGATTTACTAATTGCTAATAAAGGAACTCTAACAACTTCACAAATTACAGAAAGTCTTAGAATACATAATAATTCTGCAAAAAGGACCATGACAGAATTTAAAGGATTAGAGTTAGTTACTATGGACCGAGTTGATGATAATTCTAATTCTGAATATAAAATAACGTTAAATCCAAAATTTGATTGGTTCTTAACCGATGAATTTAAACAATTAAGAGAAGAGTTCAAACCAAGTGATTACCAAGACGAAATAAAAAGGAGAAAATCTGCTGTCAGGAAAAATACCCCTGTGCTAGAAGGAGAAAAAACACAAGATCAAGAAGATGGAAAGGATCAACTAGAAAAATCCATTGAAACCAATTCTACTTCCAATTTGGAGATTAATAACAATGACCTACACAGGGGGGAAATTCCTGACAACAAAGAAGATACTACTATTACTACTACTGCTTACAAATTATCTGTAAAAGGTGATCCACACTTCGATAATAATACAGAGCAGCAGGAGAGGGAGAGGGTCTAAAAAAATTATGAATTTTGCAGTTATGAATTTTCATAAAAATAACAACAACAAAAATAATGTAAAAGGACATGAAAACAATATGAAGAGAGAAGGAGTGATACATTTAGTCTCATGTCAACCATGTTGAGCGATACTGATAAAGCAGTTGTAGAAACTATCAGGATGAGATTAACTACAGATCAGGCTTTACAGTACTTGAAAGATAATGAATTTCATTTGTCTAGAGCCTCGTATTTTAGACACAAGAAAAAGTTAGAACAGATGAAACTTAGAAGATTATACCATATAGCAAAAATGGGCTTCCAAGAGCAGCATTTAGACAGACTTGATAATACTGAACTTTGTTTAAAGTTAATGTGGGAGAATTATCATCTAGAGAGAGACCCATACAAGAAATTTTAGATGCTCAAAGATATCATTATGGTTCAACCATATTTGTCTGCATATTATGAAACTAAGTTAATTGTAGAAAAACAAAAACAACAAAATGAAATAGAATTGAATAATAATATATTGATAAATGATGATGATGAGGAGGAGGAGGAGTTTAATAATAATGATAGCAACGCAAAATTCTAAATTTAGTATTACTAATTTTATTTATATTTGTGGATAGTTAAACAGAAAAAATATCTTATTTTGTCCTGTTTTACAAACAATAACAAGATAATCATCTTATTTATTGTCGCTTATAGTCCACTTTTACGAAGAAAAGATGTATAATGTTTGAAAATGTAGTAAAGTGTCGTAAATTGTCGTATTTTTCAAA
>JAREAI010000193.1:0-13042 GCA_029240435.1 Nitrososphaeraceae archaeon
GTTGATGCTATCCAACAAATAGAGCAGGTTGCAACACAAATAGCAAACTCATCAACTGAAGCACAGGAAACAGGAGATATTGAAGAAGCAGGTGCATCAACCATAGAACAAATTATTGAACAGATTGCTTTACAGACTGGACAGGTTGGAGGAAATGTAGATCAGACTATAATCCAGATAGCTCAACAAGTAGCTAGTGATCCAAAGGGGCCTATAGCACAAGCGATACAACAATTAGCACAACAATATGCTGGAGGTAATACGGATGAAGTTCTTCAAGCCACAACACAGATAGGTACCCAAATAGCTCAAGGTCAAAATATCCAGCAAACTCTGGTTCAGATATCTAACCAGGTAATAAATAACATAAATAATATCAATACAAATATCAATAACTATAACAATGTAAGAATTCGTTCTACTTCCCCTACAGAGACCATAGTCATTCAGGAAACAGTCAATACATTAAAAGTAGAAAAACCACTTGTTAAAGTTCCACGAATACATATCGAGTTCGGTAATAACAAAGAACGTAACTTGATTTTGCGAGTTCTAAATACTCAAGATGCAAAATACGATATGCCATTTAGCAGATTTAATGGAGCATTTAGTCTGAATGACGATGAATTCAGGGTAAAGATCATAGGTAAAGGAAACATATTGTCTGCGGCAATATCGGAAATGAAAAATAATGGAGATATCGGTCCACGGGAGTTTCTCGATAAAGATACTCGCAATGGCAAAGTCTACTTTGAATTAGACGATGTCAAAAATGGAAAGTATCTGTTAGATGTATATATCAGACTGAGTGACGGATCGATTGGAACCTACGCCAGGGGCTCAATAACTATAAGATAAATCTCCTCTCCCTCTCTCTCCCTCTCCCTCTCTCTCCCTCTCTCTATTTTTACTCTAGGGATAACTTCGCAATATCTATTCCAAAGGCATTTATTTGTTCTCTTATAATATAACACAATAAATTCTATAATCGAGGACGCTAAAAAAGGGGAATCAAAGGCTTTAACTTAATACATGTTGACTAGTTATAAATAAATAATATAATATGGAAAAAATCTGTGAATTAAAAGAGTTAGTATCACAACTAAATGATAAAGGAAGTTACTTTATTGATTTTGTAACTACTAAAGATATCGAAGCAGGCATTATTAGTTTACATCCAGGAGAAAAAGATCTTCAGCAACCGCATAGCGTAGATGAAATTTACTACGTCATAGAAGGTTTTGCTTACATAGAGATAGAAGGAAGAAGTAAGGCAATTAAAGAGAGAGATATTATTTTTATTCCAGCAAAATCCAGACATCGATTTCATGGAAATAATCAAGACTTGGTAGTATTATATGTTTTAGGTAGATGATATAAAATCAAAGAATTATACTATGACATAACAAGTTATAGATCTCAAAGAATGAAAATAAATAATGATTACTCATAGACACATTTTCCTTATCAAAGATAGCATTTCTACCTATGAACTATATCTGATACATCCAAGTGTATAATGAATAAACTCACAAGTATGACTTTTGTACTTTTGCAGTATCATTAACAACCTTCAAACCTGGAATAAACTAAGAATTTATGAAGAATCATTTTAATATCTTTGAAAAAAAGCTCTTGTAGTTTATATTTTAATATATTCTCGAAATGTATTTCTTCTTTGCATACTGAAGCAATACCCTTTTGTCGTTGATTGGTATGTTGTACTCATTAATGACTTGATTCTTTCAACTATATCGTATGGTTACCCTTGCAAAGCATATTGTTATCGTTGCAATTGGCCATTGTAATAATAAAATAGAAAAACCACAAGATTTTGTCATCGTTATAATGATTGTTTATGTTGTTAAAGAACAACAGTATCAAATGAATGCTATATATAATTGAATTGGATAAAAGCTCAATTTTTTATAAATGTATCAGACAAATGACTTCACAACAATCGAGAATATAAGATATATATGATATAACCACTCAAAGAATAAGAAGTATTTTATCAGAAGTACGATCGCTTGCAATAAGTTTCAATCCATTGAGATCAAATTCTAGCAGGCTTCTCTTTTGCTGGGATAAAGTGATACTTAATTATTCGCATCTATTTTACATCACTCAAAGTTACCAGATTTAACCAGTATTTATCGGAATGACCGCTTCTAGCTAGAATACAATAATATCATATATAACATATTAAACAAATAAATGAAACGATATATTCAGGTCATACTGTATTTGTCAAGTTATAGAACTTAATTGATTCTTAAAGGGTATAGAATTTCTCATCCAAAATAGAAAAGTAGAAATTTACCCACCGTTAGCATAAACTATCATATGCCTATCACGGATGCTACAAAAAAACAGATAGCTCAACAACGCAGATTGTTTTTTAAGATTTGCTTCAAATGTGGCGGAAAGAATCCAATTTCTTCTTGCTAAGTTTTTGAGTTTGCACCGCACATTTCGTACGAGCAATTTTTGAGAGGATACTGTTCTTGTTTAAACTGCATCAGCAACGACTTCGAAGTTTATATTATGTGATAATATTATAATTTTATTGTATACTGTACTATTAGATATCTTCATTAAGATTTATCTTTCAAAATTTATAATATGGAGAATATGTTTCTTATTCGGTATATAGAAAAATAATAGAAATTTTTGTTTTGAGTATGGATCCCATATTAAATCCATTCTATTTTTTAAAACCTATTATTTTTTCGATGTATTTAAAATAATGTGTCTTAAGGTAATGTATGGTGGTAGTTAGAAAATTGCAAAGCTTAAAATCTATCCACATTTATCTGCATACTGATTAGGGACTTAGATTTATGACCCATCCAAAGGTTATTTTAACAGCGGACCGGACTTTAATGTCTCCTTATAGAGGCATCTCTTTAGCATCGTTTTTTGGTTGTGCACCGGCTCTTGATACGAATAGAAGTCACGATTCCATTTGGTATCATATACTCGGCAACCAAGTTACTCCTAGAATTCTCTTTGACTTTATATGCAATCCAATTGAGAGTACAAATGGACATGCCACCTACGCGCCCTATGGGCTCAGGAAAGTAGAGGCCTCACTTCTACGAGATGGTTATAGAAGAGAGGACGTTGTAGTTGCTCACCCAGATTATATCGAACAATTCATAGGACCAGAAACACAGGTAGTAGGAACATATGAAATGGATCCTCTTGGAATGGGTCCTGTAACTATGACATTCACATTTGGACGTAAGCAGATGTCATACGACGAATTTTACAATAGAGAATTACACCATAGGATAAATGCTGCCAAGACTAGGAATGGCAGTAACGCCAAAGTGGTTGCTGGTGCATCAGGCACTTGGCAGTACAATTACGATCCGGCTAAGATTGAGGAATATGGCCTTTATGGAATTGTTGAAGGAGAACTTGGTGGTATTGGACCAGAGATCGATGGAGCAGGTAGAAGGTTTTTCGATTCGTTAATCAATGGGGAAATGGAAAATGCTAACCCATTTAAAAAGAAAGAATTCAAAATAGAAATTAAGGAATTTTCTAGAAATGGTAAGGATTACCATGGCAGATTCATACATTACAGGGACGAACCCTCAGTTGATGAGATTCCAAATATTGTTAATCCAAGTATGCATGGCATGATTGAAGTAATGCGAGGATGCGGCCGCGGATGCAAATTCTGTGATGTCACTCTAAGACCGTTGAGATATTATCCAGTAGAGAAAGTTCAAAAAGAAATTGAAATAAATATGAAGTATGGCGGTTTAAAAAACGCCTGGGTTCACAGCGATGATATTTTCGTCTATGGATTAAATCCAAGAACTACGAAGAATATGCAACCAAATAGAGAAGCAATTGAAGAACTATTTAAGGGTATTATGGCTACTGGAATTGAACATACCAATCCAACCCATGGCACTCTTGCGGGAGCAATCGCTGATGAAAGATTAATTCCCAATATTTCCAAGATAATTAGAGCAGGGGCAGATAATCACATTGGTATTCAATGTGGATTCGAAACAGGTAGCATAAGATTGATAGGTAAATACGCGGACCGGAAATTAGCCCCCTATAAACCAACAGAATGGCATTGGGTTGTAAAGACCGCAGTAAAAACTCTTAACGAACACTATTGGGTCCCTGCGTTCACTCTGATTATGGGTCTCGATAATGACGAGACCCCAGAGGATAGCTGGGAAACAATTAGACTTATACATGAACTTGAAACGGAACAACCTGATTCCAAATTTACTGTCACTCCTCTAACTTTTGTCCCTATAGGACTATTGGAAAAATCAGAGTTCTTTGATATTGGAAACACTATGGATCCACCAAAGCTAGGTGTTATGTACAAAACTTGGCAACATAACCTTAAATACGGCATTCAAAAGTTCATGCACAAGGTAGGTCGCAATAATAAGATGAAAAGTCTTTTCTTTGCTGGACTAGCCAGATCACTTGGTGGAGTGCCATTATCTGCTATGGAAAAATTTGCAAGAAGTAAGAGCTCTGAACATGTAAATGTGATAGAAAAAATCAAAGCAAACTACTGGTAAAGGCCGTAAATATGTCTGGCATCTCCCTTCTAATATAGTGTAGTCTCTTAACTATCATTTAGAAGCTCAATAGTATATTATTTACTCAAATTAACACTTTTACAAGGTTGGATTGCGTAAATAGCTTTAGGACACAGAACAATTTGGATTTGTATTGCTGGTTAAATGATTATTATATGAAGATGATAAATGTAAATTCTATTCCAAACGGTTGATACAAATTAGACAGGATAATCAAATTATAGAAATTTAATTCTCAGACTTTTCTTGCCTGTTGATGGTTGTAACTATGTCACTAATTTATCATGCTACTGCCGGGTAGAAAATGAATTGATAAATGTAAGTAGAGTATTAGTCAAGAGATCGTTTATTTTCCTCTTCAATGATTGTCACCTCTCCTTTTATCGTTCCTTTTTTCTATATCACTAGTGTCATGTATTTATAGTGTCATCCTGAGAATATTAGAACCTTCCAAGCGGAAGTATTAACTATAATCTACATAATATTTGTATCTTCGTTCTACTTCTTTATTATTTCCTGCAAGGACGTTTTCCATCTCAGTTGTTAGGTTGTTAATTGCATATTGACGAAATTGGTCCGCTTCCGAGCTCTTTGGATAGGTTGAAAGAGTGTACTCGAAGTGCTTCATAAATTCCACTACTTTTTTTCTGAATTCGTCCTTTGTAGGATGTTTATTCTTTGTTATTTTGAACCATGTTGTTGCACATGCGGTAGAATATATCTTTGCGAGGTCTTCAATAAGACGGTCAATCTCAAAGTAGTCCGGCATAGAATACTAATTCCTGTAACTAATCGAGAATCCTATAAATGATGCTAAAAAGGGTTTCGAGTGTTTTGGAGGAGACAAGCACCATTTCTTGGATCGCTAACAATAGTTATTCTGGAAACATTCCGTATTTAAGCAAATCAAATATCTTTGAATTCACTTATACTTCCTCCTTATTCTAGAGCTTTAAGAATAAATCTTTGAGGATACATAAACGATGCCAGCGAGGTCTTGTTCTTCTGTGCTTTGATATTCTCACTCTATATAATTGAGTGTAAATAGATATAATATTAACGGGGGGAGATTCGGTCAAATATATAAAACTAATTTGACGATATATAAATTTGAATTCTTTTGTATAAATGTATATTTGAGGTTAAAAAAGTGTGTAAAGGTTAAATTGATGGGCTGCCAGGCCATTTTAAACAGAAATATGGATTGAGGCTAAAATAGGTACTTCAGATATAGATGCAGAACATAACTAGAATAATTATGAAAACGTCTTAGATGTTAGATATCAATTCAGATTACATATTTGAAAATTTGATATTTTTTCGGTATAATTTAAATTCTTTTTCATATCGATCATCTTCTTCTACATTTGAAGCTGAGTTTTACTCTTTAGCAGAAATATCTTAATAACTTATAAGAACAGATAGGTGGAACACTCATATACGGTAAATTAATATTTGTTCTAAAATTAGAAAGCTACTGTTAAAGATATGAATACATTCTATGTTTAAGATACTTTTCTGGGTCTATCAAGATAATTCTTACAACAACTATCTGAGCAGAATAACAGGATTCCTTTACTGATGCTTGAATATCTTACTCCATTAACTAGATCGTTGAACTCTTTACCGCATGAATTGCAAAGTGTATACATCTTTTCATTATTAGTTCCAGATGTTTCCACATAAAGTTGTTTGTTAATGCTTTATACTCAAACTTATATTGCTTATAGCAACTAAAACTTTACTAGGTCATGTAATCGCATTTTTGAGTGGAGTAAGATATTTATACATTTAGTTATTGTCTCCTAATTTCTTTGATGTCACATCTCTTTAACCAATATGTTAAACAATACATGGTTGTTTACATTTAATTGCTCTTATGCATCAACATAGGTTAACGAGGAATTTATTGCGTTCTTGAACTATCGGTTCAATTAAAATTATTATTACTTGTGTACAACATGTACCAAAAACTTGGTCTTAGGATAGTTTTTCATTGTCAATTTCGAGTTGCTTTGTTTGTTCTGACTACTCTGAAACTATTAATACAGCAAGACAATCAATCATATGTTTCTAATTGGCTGAGGAATACATCTTGAGATGAGTCGCAACTTCTATTCTTTCAAAAATGTTGTTTCTTATCCTAAAATAACATACAAATATCTATGAGGAGGCCTTGAATACTTGTTACGACTAATAATACTCAGGTCCGATAAATGATGGCTTTCAATTAACCAAATTTATAAAACGGTAAAAGCACTCTTATTGTTATAAATGGGCAGTAGAAAAAGAAGAACTGCTAAACCACAAAGAAAGACTCGGAGCGTGGAAGGCAAGTGTCCAAAATGTACTACAATAGTGAGGTTTAATGTTAGCGGCCCAGTAGGGGATGAAATCTTTGAATGTACGGGCTGTATGTCAAAATACCATGTAGATGATCTCTAGTCATATAAATGAACTTTGATAACTTATGATCTGTTATGATTAAATGAGTAATAAGAATTGATTTGGAGTAATAAAATTAGACAGGCTCTAATAACAAACTCGAACAGAGAGGGCTAATTCTCCCAAATAATAGCAACTATCATTATAGAATATATTTTGACGGAAATCTGATACTACCAAGACTAGAACCCCAGAAGAGAGGCAAAGTTGTGCCTATTGTAATCTTAAGGGCAGTTCTCTAGAAACATCGGAATATTTACTGTGATAATGATTAATGATTCAGAGAAAGATTTTGATAAACAACCGATGATTCAACAAAACCAACATGTATTATTATTATGCATTATACTCTTATACGTTTAGGTCATTCATTTTGGAAAAATATCTTCAACAAAGGATACTGTGTCTTAGTTTATCATAGAGATATCGAGAAATAATGTTTTTTCAGCATGGAATTAGATTCAAAAACATAATAAGCCAAAGAACAATAAGATGTCTTATTTCAGAAGATAAGAAGAAGAGTTTGTTAGAATTTGTGATTGATATTCTCATTGATGACAATAAAATATGCTAAATAAAGTATGAATATAATAATATAATGCATGATTATGATTATGGAGTTGAACAGCTGTTAGCAAAAAACTATAATCCTTGGTATCCTGATATTCATCATATTCCATTAGAAATAAACTATTTTGCTAAGAGAAATTTCTTGAAGCATAGCTAAAAGATATGGGAAGTAGCGCACAAGATATCTACACATACACACGCAACACACACAGAGAGACACATAGATGTGATATCGTACATAATATGGATGTATTATTGTAATTACTGATGTAGAACATCATTTACATTCATCTATATAAAAGAAAGATAAAGAAGCCTATTCTTAAAAGAAGATCTATTCAACACATGAAGAGAATAGAACCTAAAGTTTAGGCATAATATATAATTATACTTTCTACAAAAGAAAAAGGATGCAAACTAGTAGAGAGCACGCGCGCACACACACATACACACACACAATAAATGAATGACACATATGGTAAGACAGCTTATCAATTTTGTTTCTAGACTAGCCAATGTAGGAAAACGTTACCACTTAACAGAAACAATACTATATAAATTATTTAGATTCAAAGTTACAGATCAAGAATGTACGATAATGTTTTAGAATAGTAAGCAAGTATATTTCATGATGGGATTGTAGTAGGTGAAACAAATACTTTTGAAATTAGAATATCACAAAACTTATGAGTAGAGAAACAGCCTAATTAGAAGCATAGTGAGCTAGATAGGATTCAACGAAGCGATTATTACTTATATGGATACACCTGTAAAGATTATTATACGACAAATTGAGCATGTTAATGCCTAGCGAAATCTTAAAAATGCTTTCATGTTGCTTAGAGAAATAATACGTGTGTGATATAGAAAGAAAATGACTTCGATAAAAAATCCTCCTCGATGGGGCATTGAACCTATACCTTCCCAGTATAGAGTACTCAGAGAAAGAGATTACTTCATACTCTGGTCTAGTTTGGGAGTAGGTTTATTAGTTTTCTCTGCAGGGTCGTTTCTTTCTGATGCCAGTTTTATAGATGCTATGCTTGCATGAAATCATGATAATGTCAAAAGCTGCAGAGATGTTAGTTGGTAAATTTATTCCCTTCTATGTTTGGGCCATAGTATTTGGAATATTTGTTACTCTACTTGGTATCCTTGGGCCACTTACAGTAATAAAACAATGGCTTGGAAAATTTGCCATATGGGTGGTTTATTCATCATCTATAATAATGATTATTAGCTTGATAATGTCAGAAAATCTTCCAAAACTCTTATTATCGCCGGGTAGTGGAATGTCCTTCTTCTCAGCCCTTGATATTGTAATAGCTATGCCAATATCTTGGATGCCTATTGCAGCAGATTATAACAGATTTGCAAAAAATAGTAATAGTGCATTAAGAGCGACAATTATGGGTTTTGCAATAACAAATATTTTATTTTATTTTGGAGGGGTATTGCTAGGTGTGACTGATGTTGTTGTGATAATTGGTGCTATTCAATCAATTTTCTTTGGATTTCTTATACTGATACTTATAGTGCATGAGACCGATAATACCTTTGCAGATGTTTATTCTGCAGCAGTCTCTACCCAAAATATCTATCACAAAATAAATCAGCGATATTTGATAGTTGGATTTACATCTGTTAGCACTATTCTTGCTATGATGATCCCCATCGCACAGTACGAGACCTTTATTCTTTTGATAGGCGCTGTTTTTGTGCCTTTATTTGGAGTAGTTCTGTCTGACTATTATATTGTAAGGAATCGTAAATATACAGAAGATATGCTATTTGGAAAATCTGCCTTAAAGATTGGATTTACAGCTATTATCTCTTGGTCTGTAGGTGTAGTAGTATACTATCTTTTATCACCGCTTTCACCAATTCATATGGCAGAATTACCTAAAATAGGCGCCACAATTCCCAGCATTATTGTATCGTCATCACTTTACCTTATTATGGTACGACTCAAAGGCCATAGAGAAAGAAAAGTGAGAGAGCCAGCTTCGTAGAGAGAGAATAAATGGATATAAATAAACAAGAGATATAGTCATCTTTTTTCATCCTTGTCTATAAAATAAAGGATTTGATAATACTTTTGCTACTGATAAATGTGAGCAAACATCAAGCCTTAAAAAATTGCTTTGTATAGTACAATAGATACAATGTAATAATAATAATGATGAAAATTGCAGAAGTCTTAGCCCGTTTGAAGAATTAGGCTTTGCAATACATATTAATATTATTAAGTATAATGAGCACGTAACTTAAAGACTTACAACAATCATTAATAACAACATTCACGTTTTCAAAACTCCTATTAGAGGTGAGAAATTCTACATACTTAATTTTGTATAATATTATATAAGATAAAACTGAATATAAAAACTAGAATATTATATACAAAAAAGATATATGTTGGGCAATGCCGATTTCTCGCACCAATGAATAAAAAGAATCAAGGAATCGAAGTAAAACTGTCTGTCATTGCCATATCAGCTATACTTGTAGCATCATTATTTGTTATGGGTAGTAGCCGATTTATACCCGATGCAATGGCACAAAATTTTACTGATCTAGGTGCAGCAGCAGGCGGAGTAGCTAATCAAACAGGTGCAGCAGCAGGCGGAGTAGCTAATCAAACAGGTGCAGCAGCAGGCGGAGTAGCTAATCAAACAGGTGCTATGGTAATGGTTCCTCAAGCCGCTATGACTTCGATGATGGACGACCTAACAACCGTTAGGGGTGCAATAGACGAGGGCGATACAGAAGCTGTAGATGCATTGGATAACGTTGAAATGCAATTACGAACTGCAGCAGGTCTTCCATTAGAAGAAGCAGGAGCAGCAGCAGATGAAGAAGAAGCAGGAGCTGAAGAAGAAGAAGCAGGAGCTGAAGAAGAAGAAGCAGGAGCTGAAGAAGAAGAAGCAGGAGCTGAAGAAGAAGAAGCAGGAGCTGAAGAAGAAGCCGCAGGCGCAGCAGATGAAGACGCAGCAGCAGATGATGAAGGATAAGGATAACCAAACTGGATCAGATACACAATAACATTCGAATTTAAAATCGACAAACATTCTTTCTTATTTTTTATTTACAATAATTATGAGTATGAGTTAGAGATCTATTTTTATACGAAAATTTAAAAAACAATATCAAATAATTTTAAAAATCAACATAGTATGGATATAACATTTAAGTTGTTGTGGTAAATGAGCAAAAGCACAAAAATCTGCTTACGATAAATTAAATTTCTCTCTATAATATGTCTTATTAGATGGATATGTATGTTAAGATGGTTTAGGCAATATTATTACAAATCGTTTTTTTGCTGTTAAAGCATTTTTACTCTAGCTCTTCCTAAACTGTATACCTCTATTATCTTGAACTTATTTCAATTAGCACAATAACTAATAACAATCCTTATGTATTCTTATTATCAAAAGGTCAACTATATTCATGCTATATAATTATTAACTATGACTAATTTATTGAAAAGATGGCAGATCCAATATGGGGAATTATCAGCTTTGTAGTGAGTCTGATTATTTCTACGATTATAATATACATTGTTACAAAATTATTTGGAGAAAAAGAAGGAATAAAACAAGCATTCATAACAGCTATTATTGGGGCAATCGTCTATGGTGTAGTACATTTTCTACTAGGTAGAGGTTGGATAGCAGCAATAGTTGGTGGAATTGTTTGGTTATTAGCATTGCGGGCATTATATGGCATGGGTTGGCTTAAAGCATTGGTAGTTGCAGTCATTGTATGGATAGCAGCTACGATTGTTGGCCTTTTATTGCCTACTGCACCAGGACCATTATGAGATTAAATAAACAATAGAGACTCACAACTTACAGAATATCTTTTTTATTTTATTTTATTTTATTTATCTGTTCACTGAATCATTGGATAGTTGTTTTTCATCTACTCCTTGCTTTAACGCTCCTCTTCGCATTGACTGAATTATGATATTGCATCTCATCTATGTTATTTCTAATAAAAAGAGATTAATGTATATACTTTTTTCCATCTTATAATTCTTATTTTTTGATTATGAATTAAAATAATCCTCAATATAGATTGTATCTTCGGATTTTGGTATATCATATTTTTCCAATAAATTTGGCAATCGACCCATCATATTATCCTTCTCTAATTGATTTTTATAGTTGCTGCAGTACGAACCCAACAACTCAAAGTAGTTGAATTTCGATAAATTGAGTAATTCTCTCGCTCTTCTCTTTTTGCTGATTCTTATCTAATACAGAATCAAAACATTAGCGATATATGATTATTCAAGCAACTAAATTGAATGTTGCGTTCTGTTATCACATCTAATGATTAAAATTAGAAGCACTATTACTTATTTCCCAAGCTTGAGGATCACAGAGACATATTTTGAAGAGTGTACTCCCTCCCTGGTAGGTGTTCAAACATTATAAAGCTGATTTCATATCTATATATGATTCATATCTATATATGATTCATATATGAATGGAAACCAAATTCAGAAAGACAATAATCATGCAGATATAGAAATTCTGGAATATGGTGACATTTACTTCTTTTATAGGCCAAAAAAAAATTCTGAAGAAGTCAAAGGTATCGAAGACATAAGAAGGTTTTTCATGGTAACTGCACCTGAAGAAACAGGCGAAAAGAAAATGGGAAGGAAAAAAGAAATGTACAGGCTAATTGTGATAGGCAAAAAATCACTTCCAGAAATTAGAAAGACGGAAGCCAGAGGATCTGAAAGGTACTGGGGAAGAGTTGGAGGGATTTTTGAGGATCCGAAAGAGCTTACAAAAGAGCTTTTCTCAGATGAGTTTCGAAAAGGAGATATAGCAAGACCTGTAGGAGAGGGAAAGTATGCAATAGTAAAGTATCAAAAGCACACCGAACTTGCATATATTCTTGAAATGCCAAAAGAGCCTGGCGAAGCACAAAAAGAATTAGGTATAGAGAAGGAAGCAAGTTATGTGATTTCAGTTATTAATCCAAAGAAACCAACTCCACAGGGTTATCCAAGTGCAGATCAACCTGCAAGCTATCCTGAGCATATATTAAATGAGTTTGAAGGAGCTGAAAATTTCGTCTCATTAGCAAGAAATTTAAAATATATAGATTATCAGAACTCACAAATAATGCTAATTGGTGCAAGAGAAGGAAGAGATGCAATAAAGAATGAGATAGGGATAGATATAAATGACGAACAAGAAACTCAACAGTCAGCTGACATATTCACAAAGCTCAAAGTACGAAAGGATCAGGTCCCAATAAAACCATTAACGGAAGGAAAATTAGAATAAAAATTTAATTTTAAATTTCTGATTTATTGGCACACTTTACATTATAGAGGAATTTACTAACCTATTTTTGTATTACACAATAGTTCCAATTCAAAATAGCCATCACTATTTTGCTATTTCATTGAT
>JAREAI010000194.1:0-5355 GCA_029240435.1 Nitrososphaeraceae archaeon
TTCCATCAGCCAATTCTAATAGTTGAATGTCTGGCTCCATACTATTCTTACTTATGATTCTAATATATAACTACTACTAAAGATTGTTATGTTTTTCATTCATACTTATGCCGTGGCCCTATCATAAATCTATCCGTTTACTCAATGAAGACTCCCAGGTCTCTTTCCAGATTTTTCTCTGAATAATCCAATAGTTTACTCTCAGTTTGCTTTTTTCATATTACAAATTTCTATTTTCTTAATAGCTTAAAAGCATGGTTTCCGGTATTTGTTCTAAAATAATATATAATCCACAGCATTGCGAGCGGTTCGAGCAATCTGGACCCCTCTATGCCTCCTATATCTATTGTCTCCCAACCGAATGGTGTGAGAATACTGTCTGCTACTGTCTTCTTCGCATCCTTATCATTTCCACACACAAACATAGTAGGGGGTCCACCTTGAAAGTCGGGATGGATCATTTGGAGGTTACCTACAGTATTGAGCGCTTTTACTATCTTCGATTCGGGTAAGAGACGTTGAACTGTCTCACCTGCAGAATCGGTATGACCAACGGCGAGTCTTGGAGGCATGCCTTTCGAAAAGTCCAGGGGATTTGTGACATCAATAACAATTTTACCAGTAAAATTCTTTACATTAGCCATTTTTATGGCATTGGGTGCCCCGTCCCACAAGGTTGCAAGAAATATCAGCTCATCACCAAATGATGCTGCTTCAGCAAATGTCCCTGCAGTTGCCTTTTCTTGTCCATGATTATTGATCCACTGTTGAAGGTCTAGTTTACCAGGTTCTCGGGTTCCGATTTTTACTTTATGCCCAAGTGCAATCAGACCATCACCTAATCTACGCCCTACGTCGCCAGATCCTAATATCCCAATATTCATTGGTTATCAACAAAAACAAAATAAAAAGAGAATTTAAACCTTTGATCCACTATATCGTCATTTTCAATCTAATAGTCAATTAACATCTGGTCTCAATTTTGTTCCATAATTAACATATGTGATTGTCCTATGCAAAGATTATTCCTTTGTTTTAGCACCTTCAATTACTCCAATTAATCCAGACTGTGGGTAGTGGGTTTGAACATACTTCCAGCCTGACTTCTCTAGCAAAGAAGAATATTCTTCAACTGTTCTTTCTCTCCCACTTCCCCAGCACATCATATGTATATCAAAAAGTTTTGAAAAATGTGGCTTCTCTGGCTCTGTAATTAAATATTCGACAATAAACACTCTTCCATCGTGATAAGAACAGGACCTATTAATATTGCAAAGTATCTTGATACATTCTTCATCATTCCAATCATGAAGGATCATTTTCATAATATAGGCATCTGCAGGGGAAACTTCCTTAAACATGTCTCCTTCTATGTACATACACCGATCATCTAGTCCCATTTTACTTGACCACAACAACTCTTTGTTCTTGATGAGAGATTTTAACTCCAATACACTACCTTTCATGTGATGATACTTTAGAAGTAGATTACTCAACAGATGCCCATATCCTCCACCAATGTCACACAAATGATGTATTTGAGAAAAATCATATTGACTAAGTGCGTCTAACACCCAAGTAGTTTGAGCAGCAGAATAACTGGTCATAGCTCGACTGAATACTTCTGCATATTCTGGATCTTTCTCAGCGTATTCAAATGCCTTACAACCATATTCACGGAGAAAAGCGTTCTGTTGGCCATCTTTAATCATTGCAGGTAAATGCTTCCAGATTGCATAGTGTTCTGGCCCCTCTTCTAATAGTATTACTTCCCTTAATGTCTGGGGATGGCCCTTCTGGAGTAGCTCACCTTGTTTGCTGATTGAAAATTTATAATCGCATTCTTCTTTTAAGAAACCTAGGGAGGCTAGGGCCCTTAGAAGTCTATAAGTCAGCGCAAAATCGAGGCTAAGTTGCTTTGCAATATCAGATGTGTTCCTGGGCTCTGATGTTAGACATTCAAAAACCCCCAACTTGACTCCAGCATAGAGTGTTTGACTCTTCCATCTACCAAATATGATTTCTAAAGTTTTTTCATAGTCTGACATGATTATATGACGAAGAGTAAATATGACGTTTATATTTACTCTTTAATAATATAGACGAAGTTCAACATTTCCAAGTCTGTTAAGATATTAGTCAAACAACTTCTGTTATTGTTCTTGCATTTATAACTGAAGACCATGTTCCTCTGACTATTTTACGTGGCGTATATTCCGTCTCTTCTAGAATAATATCGACAGTCAGTCAGATCCGTACCTTTCAGTATTTTTTGAATATTATAAGTTAACACCAATGTAGGCGGTTTCAAATAGATGACTTAAAGTTTACCCTAGCATTTGATAGATTTAGCTAATAGCAAAGGATAGAATAGAATCTCCTGCTTTTAACGCTGATTGGACTTGAAAGCAAAAGCCGATGCTTGAATGTTAACAGAGACAGAGTACGCCACAACAGAAGACATTTAGTTATAATTTTTAACTGCTTGTATAAACCAATGTGGCAAAATATTTCTGTTTTTACTTAGGAAATAACCAAAAGCAGAATCTAAGATGTATGTTTTTGCCCAATCTTCTTTTGACCTTACAGATCTCCCATATGCTTGTGCTAATCTCAACGCTGTTTGCCAATAGTACCATTCTTCATCCAGATTCCTTTTTGCATTTATCCACCTATCACTCTTGTTTGGATATGGAACCTTAGTCACAATTTGAAATCTAGAAAGTTCATCCTTTAAATCAAGCCCGGTATGTAGTGAAGGGGAAATGAGGACCGTAGGCTTTATACTATTGATATGTTCTTGTATCACTTCTTCTCTTTGTATTTCTGGATCGGTAACTACTAGCCTTCGTGCATTTTCTTGGGATATATTTTCCTTTATAAAGTTCAATTGTTCATAAGATGTGGTATGTATTATTCCTTTGTCTTTCCTGTGTATCGTCATGATATTGTCGACTGTCTTTGTAATACTTGATTTTATTTCCGGCAATTGTAAATTATTAAAGTTGAGATAGGCAATATTGAGAGCATAGATTGGTCTATTTTGGATAGGAAAATCTGATTTGACCTGGATATATTTTACTTCCTTTTCATTATCATCATATATTAAACCAACACTTCTACAAAATGCTTTGGGGTTAAGTATGGTTGCACTCATTATTAGTATTTTTGAACACTTTTCAAATACAGCCCTACAATAACGAGAGATATCCAAAGGCTTTAGCTCAACTTTCACGACCTCATAGTTTTCTTTCCTTATTTCAGATACTATCCAATTCCTTGGATTTGATAGTATATTGTTTATTGTAATAGTTAGTCTTTCTGTGTCCCTCAGAGCATCAGCTGCAAGTTCTTCGTTTAGGTTCTTAGCATGAGACATAATTGAAAAGGACTCTTGATATTTTCGAGTAATTTCATCGTCACCATCATACAAGTCCGCACCAGAGATGACCTTCCTTTTCTTTACTGGCAGTTTTGATTTTGTATTAGTATTTTCACCTATTTGTTGTTCTTTCTCCCCCTCGTCATACCAGTTATACCTAATCTTTCGTTGCAAAGCCAATGGTTCTATTTCTGAAGTATTTCCAATTAGTGTAAGCATTTTTGTCTCAAGTTCAATTAATAATTTAATCCACTTTTCTAGATCATTATAGCCATAATCAATTATTTCTAAATTTTGAATATATCTCTTCCATCTTCTTTTAGATATGGAAAGCCCCCTAAATTTCACTATCTCTGTCTCCAATAAATGGCCCTCGTCTAGCACCAAAAATTCTCTTGGCTGCAAAATCTTTGTGTTTGGAAGAAAAGCCAAGAAATTTGAATAATTGAAGATAGAATGGCTGGACGTTAAGGCTATATTTAGCTGATTGAAGTATTCACAAGGTCTCCATGTATTTGACTCTTGTATGTTTCTTAGGTTGTTAAGATGCAGCCATTGTGAATACTCTCTCCGATAATTAATTTCAGCGAATTTATTAACAATAGCTTGCTCACCCTTCGTTCCTTTATTTAATAGGTTATAGTCTTTTAAGAAGGTTCTATACTTACAACCATCGTCTTGGAAGGATTTATTTGTCATACAAGGACCATACTCAACGCTGGTATGCCTACATTCACTGATATAATCTGAAGCACACACTCCGCACTTGTATGACTTATTTTTAATGAAATCTTCTTTTACGAGACAACGAAAGTTATTTGCTCCCTTTGCCATTTTAATGAAAGGAAAATCTCTTGAATATTGAGTTTGCAAGTCTTTAGTGGAAGTACAAATATAACTAGTTCCCATAGTTAAGGCTACTGCCACAGCTACGGGACTCTTACCAAAGCCAGTAGGGGCCTCAAGTAAAATAAATTTATAACCAGAGTTAAATGCTTCAGATATTTCATTTAAAACATGAGTTTGACTATCTCTTCTATAAGGAAACGGAAAATTTTTAATAAAATCAGTAGTCGTCAATGATGATTTTCCCTGATTTTTCAATGATATTTCATCTCCACTTCTCTGGTACGAATGACTATATTATTTCTACGATGTTAGCTGAATATGTCATGATAACATTTCGCACTTTCCTTCTCCCCAACACATTACCATACTTATATTGCTAGTCACATTTAGCTAGCTTCCCCATGGTTGTCGTAATATATTTGAGAAAAGGGATCGCACAGTCATCAGGAATAAGTCTACAGTAAGAGTAAGCAAAAGAATGCATCATCTATCCTAATTGAGAAAGTTGCCAACGCACTAAAATTGATCATCTGAGCAGGAGATATCTAGATCTTTAGATAAGTCCTTTCTTTTACTTCTTTCCATTGGTGTAGTTACTAACTTAATATCAGATTTAACGAGGAGAGGCGTTGATCATCGGTAGAACAAAACTAAATGTTGCTCCTCTTGCATTGCGGTTGTTCTTAGCCCACATTTTCCCTCCGTGAGCTTCTACTATATTTTTGGAAATGTAAAGTCCAAGTCCTGTTCCGACACTAGAATTTGTAGCAAACTTGGTAAATAGCCTTGCATAGATCTCTGGGTTTATTCCCTGACCGTTGTCTTTGACACTAACAATAACCTGCTGAGCATCCCTTTCGATATTTAGAGATATTTCTCCTCCTTTATCTGTGAATTTAATGGCGTTACTGAGCAAATTTGAGACAACCTGAGTTATCCTTCCCTTGTCTCCTTCTATAGTAATGCTATTATCAAGGTCAGATAAAGATAATCTTATTTTTCTGGGGTTTTTTGTTCGTTGCTCTTCCCTTTCGTAATCTGCGATAATATTCTTAATTGTATCATTTAAGTCGAAAAGTGTCTTGTGAAGTTTTAGCAAATTACTTTCAATTCTAGTAACATCA
>JAREAI010000195.1:0-10451 GCA_029240435.1 Nitrososphaeraceae archaeon
CAATAGTTTAGAACCATTATTTGATTCTCTGCGGGACAAGACATTAGCCATTGTATTACTTATGGTCTTGTCAATAATTTCAAATTTATGAAGTTTAGATTGAGAGAATGCTAAAGGCTCTCTATAGTGTTGAGATAAAAAATAAAGTCTCAACGTATTTGAATTATATCTTTTCAATACATCTCGAATCCTAATTGCGTTACCTTCTGAGTTTGACATTTTATTTCCCTTTATATTCACTAATCCCACATGAGTCCAATATCGGATAGGAGAAGGAGCGGATGTCAGAACTTCGAGTTGCGCAAGATGAGACTCATGATGTGGATATATTAATTCCTTTGCACCACCATGTATATCATATATTCCGTTGAAATTTGACATGACAACCGAAGTATCTTGCATATGCCACCAAGGAATTCCACTTCCTAGAATCTTATCGTCATACTTTTGCCCAAATTCGTCGCTTGCATTCCATATTAGAATGTCCCTCGGATTGACTTTGCCCGGCCCAATGTCAAGTCTTCTGTTATCTAAGTCTTTTACACTCAATTGAGATAATTTTCCATATGATCTTAATGTAGTCGTATCGAGGTAGATGTTTCCATTACGAGAATACGCTAATTTGCGTTCAAGCAAACTTGCAACCAGTTTTGCAGCAGTCTTTACATAATCTGATACTCTAACAAAATTGAAGGTAGTTGTGATACCACATGATAATAAATCTGTATATAGTTCATCGATGTATTTGTTTGCAAGAGCTTCTGGTGACAACCCTTGAATATTTGCTCTTGTAGCTATCTTTGGATCTATATCTGTAAGGTTGACAATCACCATCGGGTCTAAGCCTTTGAAAAGCAAATATCTAGTCATGAGATCATAGAAAAAGAATATACGTGCATGTCCGAGATGACAATAATCATAAACTGTAGGTCCACAAATAAAGATTTTTACCTTATTGTCTTTAAATAGGAAATGGGATTTTTTTCTCGATAGACTATCAAAGATTTTCAATTAATAAATACATTAAATAGAGAGGAATATTAGATATATACATTCTATCTCTATGAGATATTTACATAAAGGTAATGCTTTAGTAAGATAGGTAATAATGTTCATAAATTTGATTAAATTACAAACGATGTTGATTTCTGATAGACAGTATGTATATGCTAAGAGATAACCAATTTTCAATATTATAATAATAATGTCAATTTCAGATTTAATAATTCTTGGTTATAGTATATTATGGAAGAGAGCCTTCATGTTAACATAGAGTACTTTGCTCATGAAGTCATGGCTTCTTTTTTCTGAATTGTAATTAAAATTGAAAATTAGTAAATAAAAAAGGTTGTATAAATATGATAAATAATTTATCTATTATTATCAGCAATTAGCATTAACTAAAATTTTTGTTACTAATTCCAATAGATATACATGATTTGTGCCATAATTATTATAATCTATATGTTATTGTAGATACATATTAGAGAAAACAAGTATATTGTCCGGGATTCAAATATTTGACTACTACCTATAATCGCTGGTTCTAAATGTTTGTGAGATAAATGGAATAAAAATTAAAACACCAAACAACTTTCCTATTATACCTTCTAGGTTACGCCAGTAGGCCTTTGATGTTCCTTATGTTCTAGTTTCATATGCTGTTCTTTATCTTGCTCTGTTGTGAATGTAATGCCGCACAGGTCGCATTTGATGTTGGAGGAATTATCACCGGAATTTTCTTTTGATGCCATTGTGGTTTAATTATATTTTATTGCATAAATAGGTTAAGTCAGTTAACACAGTTGTAATTCTGATTCCTTCTAAAGAATTTTTAAATAGTAGAACTATAAATGATATATTATATATATTTCATATGTATTAAATGAAATTTGTTAGAACGAAATTGTAAAACATGCAATAATGATAATTATATAAAATGAGAAACTATACGTTAAAAGCAAAGAAATTTTATAACCTTCTTATTTAGTTGTCCTATGATCATAGGATAAGATCTAATACTCTCATTTCTTTATCAAGAACATTGGTTCTATTTGTCAGAGCGAATAAAAAGCAAAAATAGTGTTAATTAGTTAGGAAGATAGAATGTTTAGACAGGCTCTGAGGAATTTAGAAAGATAAGAAATTGCAATATTGACAGACATACAAAGACAAATAGAATCAAAGCAAAAAACAGGTTGCGACACTTTGATATGAGCGACACTTTGATATGATCAAGATTATGAAGCATTCTCTAGTAATGATTTACTATATTGTTCTGAAACCATTATGAAAGTTATTGCCATGTGAATAAAGAGGGAGAAAGTATAGAAATGACTGATATAGAAACCAAAGACAATCCAAAGACTAACGTTAGTTCGAGCAAGCACGATTCTACATATGATACAAATAATATCAATAAAGCAGTCGAGAAAGGGAGCAGAGATGCTAATTTTCTCAGTTATGCAGCAAGCTTGCTAGCTAAAATGCAGTTTCCAGCCTTTAAAAATAATATTCTTGAGTATATAAATAAAGTCACAACAGATACTAATGTAATAGCATTATTTGAGAGCCTCGACGGCTATATAAAATTCAGGGATGTATATCATGTACAAAAAGCACTTGAAGAAAATAACCCAGAGAAGAAACAAACATATCAAATAAGTAGTGTAACGCGTGAGGGTCCTACCACAAGAACTCGTGACGTAACAATTGACAGTAGTACAAGGGAAAGAGAATCTACAAATGCGAATGAGGAACGAAAGGATTATCCAGAAGTTACACCATCAGCAATGACAAATTTTATTTGTGATACATGCGGTAAACCGTTTCAGAATCAAAACGATCTTGTAATTCATCAGCGTTTTGAAAGAGGAGAAGTTCATTAACAAATACATATTGTTTTAACATTCTTGTGCATTGTATTATATGCCTCTTGATAGATAGCTAACTCGTTAAGTTAGCTAGATCTTTGTTCTATTAGAAGATCCTTTTTCATACATACATATCGAATTTTACTAAATTCTGATTGTTGTTAGATGTTGATTAATTACAAAATAATATGACTATAATGTAATTCTTATCGTGCAGCATCCTAAAAACAACATTGTGGTGGATAAATCCGTCATTATGGCCGAAGAAGATCGTTTAGTACGTAGTATTTTCAAGGGTTTGTATAAAGAAGGAGTTATTTAAGATAAAAAGTTCCTAATCGAAGTAAATTGTAGAAGGACTTAATCCCAAGTTATGTTGTTATATATTTTGCCTGTTATTTGTGATTTTATAAATTTAAATGTAACATAACTGACACCCATAATAAGAATCTCTCTGACTGATTTCTGCTTCTAGGCTTAGTTGCTATCACAAATGGAAATTAGACTTTGGTCCATGGGAGTAGAGATATTTTATTATGGAGAATTGATGGTCGTAGAAATAAGAGAGTATTAGTGAAAGTAATTGGTGGTGATAAATACATATCCTTATCATTTCTGTCTGGATAATGAAGCGATTATGGGAGCATCATTGTTACCAACTACTTCTACTAATTCAGACCAGGTTGCCGAAGAAACATAAGGAATCTTCTTGACTTGTTCTAATATATTGTATAATTCTGATGAAGTGTTATATATAATCTCAGTTATAACGTTATTTTGATCGTTGATCCTTGTAGATGAAGATATTGCATTACTTTTATGTCTTTCAAGAATCATTTTTGCTACTTCTTTAGCCTTTCCTCTTTTTACATTTGCCAAAATAATTCCAGTTCTCAAATCTCTTTTCGTTATGTCTATGAGGTATTTCTTTTCTAATATCGAGTCTACAAGCCTTTTTCTTCTTCTCTGAATAGTAGATATAGGAACCTTATATTTAGATGCAATATCTGCACTTTTGATATCAGCTTTAGCTAGTAATTCTCTGATTATATTAATATCAATAGAGTCAAAGGGAAATATTTGACCGTCCTTATTGTTATTTTTATTACTTCCAATTGCAGGATTACTTAATTTTCGCCCCATATTTCAGTCTACCAGCAATAATTACTCTATACTTAGCAGTATAAGAACCCGTATAGTTAGCGGGGTCGGTGGAATGCATGACAAATTTGACTATTTGCGACTCAGAAATAGTGGATTACATTATGCATATGTTAATTTAATCATCTAACCGCATTCCTGCAGCCTTAAATGAAATTAAGAGATTGTAGCAGAAAGAATAATTTGATTGATGATAATAATACGTCTCTTACCTTATCTTATCGTTTCTTCTTTTATCATTGTTTTGCGTACTGCAAATATCAAATATATAGATATACCAATCATTATCACTTCCAGAACTTTATTGGCTATGTCTAGCTTGCCTATGTAATACTCTACTCCCACCAATGGAACACCAATTGTTCTAGATGCCGCATATGTTGCAATCAATATAGCAGAAATTGCTGCTACAACAATGTAGGGAATTTTACTTCAAAGTTTTGTCTTTAGTATCCAAACAAACAATCCAAGATATACAATGCCAGCGCCTATGAAAAGAGCCAATTTCAACTTGTTTTTCTTGTGTTTCACCTTGGATACCTACTTCCAGAAATTCAACTAAATGACTATATTCTTGTGATGCGACCACAAAGTAGATTACAGCTGTTGATACTATTAGTATACTAATAAAATATACGTTATAATGGAGGAAATAGACATCTTTCTTACAAACAACTATCATACATCTTATTTATCTACTATAATAACAAACATTACTAACTTTAATACTGAAACCAAAAATAAAAAAATTCTTAGCATTGAAACCAAATTTATGGTGTGTATATTAAGATAATTCGTCAATAATGAGATTGCAAACCATTATAATGAATATTGTATATTGATTTCCAGTATATGAAAACTAACAATACTAGTTTTATTGTTCCATTATTTGCAATATTATGTAATGCAATAGCATTACTCTTAATATTGGTTTATACAACTACTAATACTACTGCTTATGCAATAGAAAACAATCAACCAGATATTAATGCGACTGACCTTTATAAAACTCATAATATTGTTCTTGGAAATAACGTCAAAAACCTTGTTATACTTGTACCAAATGAAGCCCATGAGCCTTATAGTTTAAAAGAACAGCAGTTGATAAATCAAGCATTCATTCCTCAGAATGTTAGGATGAATGTAGGTACTACAATAGTATTCTTCAATGCAGATGTTGGTCATGACCATAGAGAAGTTATCGTTAATGGACTAACAGGCAGTCGAGTATTTGATACACGAATATTCAGTTATGATGATAAGTAATGAATGGAACTATAGATGTTGTTTCAAATCCACTAACACAGGCTACTACAATGAACAATAATGATAATGATAATTCCTTAACTTCATATTATCCACAATATGATTTTGATACAATAGGCACATTTGTAGTTCCAACTGAAATGCTCAACAAATATACCAGAATGTTTGAAAATCAAGGCTTGCAAATTTATGATATACATAACTTTAGAAACCTGATGGATAAGGATGATGCAGAGCACTCACTTATAGTATGGACAAGCAATGGACATACACTTGAATCTGTAATAGAGAAATTGCAAAAGATAACACCGACGCTTCCATATGCTTAACTGAACTCCTTTAGAAGTCGTATCGTGTTGTTGAGCTAGTTATGTGTGAAAAAGATAATGTATATAAAAATAAACAATGAAGGAGCAAAAAAAGCTCTTGTAAGTATTTCAATTGTGGTAATAATAATAGCGTCTACCTCAGCAGTTGTTGTGTCCTTAGTGCCATCATCAATAATAAAAAGTAACATTATACTGCCTCTTGCATTTGCATACGAGGAGGTGGAGGAGGAAGATGAAGACAAATCGACTACATCCACCGCTATATTATCTAATATCGTATCAAAGAAATCTACCGACTATGAGTATGTATTGTCATCAATAGAAGGAGACAGAGAGAATAATAATCCTTTAGGCTTTAAATCTATTAAAAAATTCGACAGCAATGGTAAATTCATTACTAGTTGGGGTTCTGAAGGATATGGTGATGGTCAATTTCTGCATGCACATGGTATTGCTATTGATTCGTCAGATAATGTGTATGTATCTGATGATGATAAAAGTAGCATACAAAAATTCGACAGCAATGGTAAATTCATTACTAGTTGGGGTTCTGAAGGAACTGGTGATGGTCAATTCTTACGGCCAGAAGCTGTCGCTGTTGATTCTTCTTCAGGAAATGTATATGTAGCAGATTTTGAAGGCAACAATATCCAGAAGTTTGACAGCAATGGTAACTTTATAACAAAATGGGGTTCTAAAGGAGATGGTGACGGTCAATTTCAAAGGCCGTGGGGGGTCGCGGTAGATTCCTCTGGAAATGTTTACACGGCTGAGACAGACGGTGAGCGCATCCAAAAGTTTGACAGCAATGGTAACTTTATAACAAAATGGGGTTCTAAAGGAACCGGTGATGGTCAATATCTACATCTACATGATGTTAATGTTGATGCCTCTGGTAATCTCTACGTAACTGATCAGAATAATTTTAAAGTAGAAAAACTTACTAGCGATGGTAACTTTATAGCAAAATGGGGTTCTGAAGGCTGCAACGATGCTCAATTTCGGGAGCACCATGGTATTGATTTCGATTCTGTAGGTAATGTGTATGTAGTCGATACCCAAAATGAACGCATCCAAAAGTTTGACAGCAATGGTAACTTTATAGCAAAATGGGGTTCTGAAGGATATGGTGACGGTCAATTTTGGCTTCCACATGAGATTGCTATTGATTCTTCAGATAATGTGTATGTAACTGATAGTGGAAATGTGCATGAAAAGAAGGATAATTGTACTATATAGTATTTCTGCCCCAATGTCTTGCATTATAAGCCACTCTGTTGCTTATTTTAAATTAAGATAAAAACACTTTGATTATATCTAATTGTCATTTTTTTATCTTCTTTGTGTCATACTACTGCACAATGAACGGTAGGTATCGCAATAGAAACTGCTGTTATTAAATCAATCAGCAATATTGCCTTTGCTATTATAACAAGTTTCTGGCTCTTCTATTCTGTAGGTTTCACTTTGATTCGATACTCCATTAGATGACGATCATAATAACAATAATAATAACAAACCATCAAGTACTGATCATAAAGAAGAAAACAAACTACTACTATCAAAAGCATTATTTGGAAAAGGGTTTGGTGGAATTACTGATCTAGAAGTAGGTCATGATGGTTATATTTATGGTGTTTCTATTTGGTCTTAAATATTCAGAATATTTCACTCTACAGCCTAGATCTTCTTTCTTCCTACAATGAATATATTCTACAACTTTGATGCAGAAGATGGTAGCGGGATGGTGATGTCGGATTTGACTATAGATGCCCACATTCTTACTCTAGAACAATGTAGTCAAAGATAATTAAAGATAGAAAAAGACTTTGAAAACCGTCTATACAATGACAGTGTGGCTGGAGTTAGTTGTGTTTGCATGGATTAGTAAAATGTTTCTCTTCTTTTCTTTGTAAAGAAACACATTGTTTCTCTAGTCGGATAAGATTTCTTATATTGTTAACCTTTGTTTTTAGTTTGACAAATAAACAGTATATGGAATTACCATTCTAATGATTGTTAATAGGATAAATATTGTTTCACTGTCCTTCATCCAATTAAATTAATCTAAGAAAGAAAATCGCATTATTCAAAAAAAGTTAGTATCAACTAATTACATACATTGATTTCTTGAATCATAGAGGATAGGAGGAAGAATAATCACACAGATTCATATCCAATTAATACCAACTCTTATAGTAGTATCGCAGTATGTTAAAGAAAGTGGTGTCTATAGTAGTAGCATTAGCTATTATAGGGTTATTTTTTAGTCTGGTATCGTTTTCAACATTTCTATATGCACAAATACCTCCAATTACACTGGGTATAAAGATTACATCACCTAGCGCAGGTCAACAAGTCCCAACTGGAGAGCTTACAATATCAGGAATATCTACAGATAACGTCAATATTGATTGTACAGTTTATGCAGATATAAATAATACAAAGCCTTTTCAAAAAGCTCTAGCAACTGGTCCTGAGGGATTAGATGATTATTCTACGTGGACTTTTACATATACTGATGATTACCATCTTATTACAAATGGAACAAATAATCTAACTTCTAAATTATCGTGTATTGATGATAGCAATGGTGGTACTGCTAATTTAACAAAAAATTATAGTGTAAATGTAATCGGAGTCAATCTGGATGATGATGATGATGACAATAGAATGAATGTAAATGCAAATTATACTATTCCTCCTATAGTGAATGTGCCGCCACAACCAATAATAGTTGAAGCTACCAGTCAATCAGGAGCGCTTGTTAACTATAATGTGTCTGCAACTGATAATAATGATATGTTTGTCGTACCAATTTGTGATCCACCTTCAGGTTCTAGTTTTTCGTTAGGCAATAATACAGTTAATTGTACTGCAATAGATAATGATGGTAACTCTGCAGTAGCATCATTTAGTGTAATAGTAGATATGCCTACTAGAGCTGCAACAACATTTACAATCACTGAAACTGGTACTTATAATGAAACTCCTAATGCGGTAGTAGGAGCAGCGGCGGCCACCGACGTCAATACATGTAATAAAAATCTAGAAATTTCTGAGATTACAGCTATTGGAGACGATGGTGATGATGCCATTCCACCTAATGTTCTCGACAACAATCTTGATACACGATGGTCTCACGAGGGTATTGGCTCATGGCTTCAGGGTGACCTGGGTGCAAAGAAGACCATTTGCAGTATAGATATCGCATGGTATAGAGGAGATGAAAGATCATACAAATTTGCAATATCTATTTCCAACGATGGATCTAATTTTATAAATGTGTATTCAGGTACAAGCAGCGGAGAAACTCTATCAGCTGAAAGATATGCCTTTTCTGATCTTTCAGCAGCAAGATATCTAAAAATCACAATCAGTGGAAATACAGATGACGATATCGATTTAAAAAACTGGGCAGCCATAACAGAAATAGATATCAATGGATATGATATCTCTACTGAGAACAAACCTCCTTCACCCAATACTATAAGATTAAACATATCAGGTAACTATGAACACAATAGCGTATCTTCCGGTGCCGGCGGACTGAAAATAGATCCTAGTAACATCGAAGGAAGCATTGCCCTTATTAATTCTACAACAAACAAAAAGATAGAAGAATATGATCTAGCCCCTATCGATATTATAGTAACACAACTTTTAAAGAAGATAACAATTAAGACTCAGTTAGATGATCCGATAACATCTGGTACTGTGAATGCAACATTGAATTTCATATCACCTATTGACTTTCAAAATGGCGGTAGTTATAGCAGTACAGCAACAGACCGAAATATACTCATAGCAGAGGTGAATGGGAAGACATATGATACTAAAGGAACTGCAGAAGGAAAAATTACCCTTAGTATTCCTTAAGATCTGGAGTACTGTCAACAAAATTGAAAACTCCGTTGATATATTCTCATTTATAATCACTAAAGTCTTCAATTGTAGCAATTTAATAAGACACTAAAACTATTCTATGATGTAAAATGGTTATGAATATAGCAGGATATATGTAAACACTACAAGATTTAAACTGAAAAGATGGTGATTTTGCAGAACTAAAAGCTGATGTGATGACTCTTAAAACACAATATTTTGTGTTTTATGCTTTCTCAAACGAAAAGAAAGCAATAGGTATATACATTAATCTTGAGCGCAGACAAAATAACAATATACTATCCATTATAAACAGTTTTATACTCTTGAAAAAGAGTCTGTTTTATATTTTCGGTCATATCAGTAATTTCTTTTCTATCATTCATATCATTTCTTTTTATTCTTTTGATTCCAAGAGAATCTAGTTCACTTATCCACCAGCCATACTTTTCTGGATGTTCTTTTTTGGTAGACATGATCACTTCACGCTGCTATTGATTATAAGAGATTCGGTCAGGATTATTGAATTTATATATATACACTTCATAATGGTAGGAAAGAGAGTTGGAGTAAACAAGAGAGAAAAATTGAATCAAATGGCCAGTTCTTGCTTCACTGATACTACTAATAATACTACTTATTCTCTTAATTAAGCAGAGCCCTTTCTAATCTATCAAATGGTCTGTTATCCTTTTTGACTATGTTTACTTTGTTTATTGCGAGGTCTTTTAAGGTCAAGTCTATATTATCATATTCTGTGTATAAATATCTATTTAATATATATACATATATTATAAAATTTACAATTAAATAACATAATAACCATTAAACATGCAGATACGAGGAATTGTATGATTATCTATAATTACTATAAGCGGCAATGCAATAATTATAATTCATTGTAGATTGGAATTTATAATTATAGCATTGTTATTAT